>JAQVTZ010000060.1 GCA_028699795.1 Clostridia bacterium
GAATGTCAATCTCAAAACCCTGTTTTTCCTCTCTCAGGCAGCGGCTAAGGTGATGGTAGAGCGCAAAAAGGGCGGCAAAATCATCAATGTCGCAAGCATGCTATCTTACCAAGGCGGAATTCGCGTGCCCAGTTATACCTCCAGCAAAAGCGCGGTAAAAGGCCTGACCATGACACTTGCCAACGAGTGGGCTAAGTACGGTATCAATGTAAATGCAATTGCACCGGGATATATGGTTACCAACAATACTGTCAATTTGCGCAACGATCCCGACCGCAACAAAGCGATATTAGAACGAATCCCCGCCGGTCGTTGGGGCACCCCCGATGATATCATGGGCGCGGGCGTATTTCTGGCGTCCCCTGCAAGCGATTATGTAAACGGATTTACTATGGCCGTTGACGGAGGCTGGCTCGCCCGTTGAAGCGGTATAGCGCACCTTCTTTTAACTGCGTGGCTCCGTTCGCTTCGGTCATGTATTATTCATACACTCCCGTCGCGTCCGTCTCCCAGCTGTTAAAATAATGCGCACTCTCCCGCTTCAACCTAAATGTATAGCGCACATCCTTTTAATTGCGTGGCTCCAATATCTACTTACTCCTACGCTCGTAATGAAATATTGCTTGCGCGAATTATAGATAAAATAGAGTTTATCAATAACTCCATACTCCACACTCCACACTCCAAACTAAATCATCCGTATTTGTAATTTAAAAAAGAGGTATCCATGGTTATTGCACGAATCTTAACAAACAATGGCATTAGATATGCCGAAGTCAAAGACGATAAATATTATCTTATTGAGGGCGATTGCTTTACCATAAAAAGCGTAGAGGATACGCCGTATGAGGGTGAATATAAGGTGCTTGCGCCTGTTGAACCTTCTAAAATTATCGCTTTGGGCGCGAATTACCGAAAACACGCGCAAGAACTGAAATTAAATGTCAACGCCGACCCGACAATCTTTATGAAGCCGTCAACCTCTGTTATTGCGGATGGAGAAAGCATTATTCTTCCCGCGGATGCGACAAAAGTCGATTACGAAGCAGAGCTAGCCATCATAATCGGTAAGGATTGCCGCAAGGTAAAGCAGGAAGATGCAAACAGCGTCATTTTCGGCTATACTTGCGCCAACGATGTATCCGAAAGAGTTTTCCAAAAACTTGACGGGCAATGGACGCGCGCAAAAGGGTTTGATACTTTCTGTCCTTTAGGAAAATATATGGTTACGGACATTGATGCGGCGCATCTTGAATTGAAGGCGGTACGAAACGGCGAAGTCGTACAACAAGGTATTACTTCGGATATGATACATGATATACCCAAAACGATTGCATTTATAAGCGGAATCATGACCTTGAAGCAGGGAGATGTGATTCTTACCGGCACGCCCGAAGGGGTCGGACAAATAAAGGACGGCGATACAATCGAAATCGTAATAGAAGGGATTGGCTCTCTCAAAAACCCTGTGGAGCGTGAGAAGTAAGATATCTTACCGTAATCCTTACAGAAATAAAATAAAGGTGTCCAATTTAGGAAACACTTTATAAATACTTCGAGCCAGATTTGATAAATTTTCTGTCCAAATAGGAAAACTTTCAAGAGAAAGCGCCGTGATGGCGCTTTTGCTATTGACAAAACCTCTTAATAAATATATTATAATATATTAGTAATGGACGCGTATTGTATCATTCAGATACGCTAATGTGGAGGTAATATGAAAAAGGTTTTGTTAGTGATTCTTGCGCTTGTTTGTGTGCTGGGATTGACAGCCTGCGATATTGATACTATTTTCAACGGAGAACCTATCACTAGATCATTCGAACTCACCTTCGACTATATGGACGGCAGGGCAACCACAACCATTACGACTTCCGGTAACGAGGTTGTCTCACTTCCCGATGATCCCGTGCGGGAGGGATACACCTTCGGCGGATGGTATTTTGACCAAGGTTCTTGGCAAAAAAGACTTAACGAAGATACTTTTCTTACGAATCCTATTTTTATAAATAAAACGGTCTATGCCAAATGGGAAGAAAGACAAGACGATTCCCAACTCGATCTCACTTACCAAATAGTGTTCGAAACCAACGGGGGCACACCCGTAGAAACAATCAATACCAACCGCATTGCAACCGCTCCCGTCACAACCCGAGAGGGTTACGATTTTAAAGGGTGGTTTCTTTACGAAACATTTATTAACCAAATCGAATTTCCTTATGTGCCTATCAACGATATTACGCTTTATGCCAAATGGCAAGAAAAAGATATCATTATTGAACTTACAGAATACACGGTTTCTTATGCAAAGGGCGAGATTGCAGGCGGAGATATTACGGGGACGGCGCCCGCCGACCAAATCATTTTGCGCAATCACGAACTGCTGTTGCCCGCAAACCCGTTTACCAAAGAAAACCACGACTTTATCGGTTGGAGTGACGGCGCGGCAATTTACGCCGTAGGAGAGGCTTATACCGTAACCGCTGATGTCACTTTTACCGCAAGGTGGAGAATAAGAGTACAACCCCAAACATTCACCCTGTCTTTCGGGCCGGGCGAAGGAGCAGGAATTACGGGCACGGCGCCCGAGTCGGCCGATTATCCCAACGGTTACGAAATGGTGCTTCCCGCCAATCCTTTTGTGCGAAACGGATATATGTTTGTTGGATGGTTCGACGCTGTCGAAGATAAAACTTATGCCGCAGAGTCTACCTACAGAACGCTGTCCAGAGCGGCAACTTTGGTGGCAAAATGGCAAATTATAGAGTACGAAATACAGTATAACAATATGGAAGGCGCGGTAAATGCCGTATCCAATCCTGCAACATATACAATACACACGCCCACATTTACGATAGCGGAGCCCGCTTTGTCGGGTCATTCTTTCGAGGGTTGGTATGCGGATGAAAGCTTTATCACGCCTGCCGCGACCGTCATCCAACAAGGTAGCACGGGCGACAGAGTGTTCTATGCGATGTGGAAGCGTATCGAGTTAAGTAAAATACTTAACACGCAAGGCAATTATGTCATAACAGGCTATACCAGCAATTCCGCCGAAATCATTGTACCAGAAAAGATAGACAATATCTTGGTAACCGAGATTGCGGCAGGCGCGTTCCGCAACTGCACCACTTTAACCACACTCGTGATCCCCAATAGCGTCACGCGCATCGGCGCGGGCATCATTAACGGTTGCCACAATCTAACCAACCTTACGATACCTTTTATCGGTGAATTCGCATCGGGGGCAACTGCCGCCAACAGTGTTATGGGGTATCTTTTCGGTGAAGTGCCGCTGTCCGAACCCGGCGCCGTCGTCCAAAACTATGTAGACAATCCTACCAAAGCGTTCGCCATAGGCGGCAAGTTAAAGCATGTCACGCTGACTTCCGCCCATTCTGTTCTTAGAGCGGCGTTCCAAAATATAACTTCTTTACAAAAGGTCACGCTTAACAAAAGCGTTGTTGCAATTGGGCAAATGGCGTTCTCGGGTTGTTCTTCGTTAACGACAATAGATTTTGGAGAGCAATATACCGTTTCAACAATAGGCGCGAATGCGTTTGCGGGTTGTACCAAGTTACAAAACTTCAGTGTCCCCAATACGGTTACGACAGTAGGGGCAGGTTGTTTTGCCGGTAGCGGAATTGTTTCGCTTACTGTACCCCAATCCGTTATCGAAATTGGGCAAGGGATACTTGCAGATACCGATATTACCACGCTTTCTGTCCCGTATATCGGCAAAAGCAGATTTTATACGGCGGACAACGAGGGGGTGTTGGGATATTTCTTCCAACCTTCTTCTTCGGGCGTAAGACAATTTTTATCCGATACAACAACGGCAATCTATGATATCCCGCAAAGTCTTGTTACGCTTTCGGTCACGAATCCCACAAGGCTCATGTACGGCGCATTAAGCAACTGTACCAGTCTTTCTACATTAACATTGGGCAATACGCTTACGGTAATCGGACCTTATGCGCTATACAATACCGGCATTACGAATGTATCGCTGTTTTCGGGACTAACAACGATAGACGCTTATGCGTTTTCTTCCAACCAAAACCTGACTTCAATCGCCGTGCCTACAACCGTGACGACAATGGGGAACAGTGCGTTCCGCAATTGTACGGCGTTGGATACGGTCAATTTCCCCGAGGGCAGTCGACTTACAGTAATTCCCGAAAACGCTTTCCGCGATTGCGCTGCGCTTTCGCTTCTTTATTTGCATAACGGAGTGGAAGTTTTCGGTGATTACGCATTCCAAGGATGCACGGTGCTTCCCGGTGTCAATATTTCCACCTACACCACCACGATAGGAGACTATGCTTTTGCCGATTGCGTTTCGTTATCTTCGGGCAGGTCGGACGGCACGCAAGCTATCATCATTCCGTCAAACACAACAACAATAGGGGCTTATGCCTTTGCAAATTGCGAATCTATAAGAGAGCTTACCTTTACCGCGGGGGGCGGGCTTACGACAATCGGAGGCCATGCTTTTGCCAATTGCACCGGTATCGGTACAACAGTTTCAGGCGTGCGGCGTACAATAATTGTCATTCCCAACAATGTGACAACAATCGGCGATTATGCTTTCTATAACTGTTCTAATGTTGCAAGATTGGATCTCAACAAAGCAACTTCAAAGCTCGCGGTTATCGGCGATTACGCGTTTGCCGGTTGGACAACGCTCGGCAAAAACCTCGAAGGCGAAATTACGATATATAAGCTGGATATTCCCGCATCCGTTATAACAATCGGTAATCATGCATTTCAAGATGCTGTCAACTTGCGCCAAATCAATTTCGAAGGGAACAGACTTTCTTCTATCGGCAATTACGCGTTTGCGGGCTGTTCCTCTTTTGGTAAAACTCTCGGGGGTGCCGTAAACGAAGATTATATACTTTCCATACCCAATTCGGTCATACACATAGGCATTTATGCGTTTGCGGGCAGTTTGGATGCCGAAAACAGCGTACGGAGCATTTCTTTTACAGAAAACTCCGCTTTAACCTCTATTGGGGAGTATGCGTTTGCCTACTGTGCCCAGATTTCCCAAATTTATATCGGGAAGAATGTTAGCTATATTGGCGAAGGTGCTTTCCGCGGTACTGCAAGGTTAAGCGAAATCAATGTCTCTTTGACGAATCTCGATTTCTTGACGATTAGCGGCAGTCTTTATAACCGTTTGGGCGCAAGCAGCAGCACGACTCTTATTAAGTATGCGACAGGCAGGACCGAAACACAGTTTACGGTGCCTTCCGGTATTATAGAAATAGGGAGTTATGCTTTCGAAAAAGACACCAAACTTACCCACATTACATTGCCTTCTTCGGTAAGCGTTATTCACAAAAACGCTTTTGAAGACTCTACCGCAGCAATTATATTTGACAATCCCACGATATCTGCAATAGGAAGCTACGCATTTTACGGATACCTTGGTCAAACCATATCCTTACCCCAATCAATCGACACTTTAAGCGACTATGCTCTCGCGGGCGCCAATGTATCTACTATTGTCATTCCCGAAGGGGTTACGACAATAGGAGCGTATGTCCTTGCCGGCACACCTGTTACCGAGGTGGAGATACCGGCATCCGTAACAAGCATCGGCGACGGAGCTTTCGCAGGATGTCCTACATTGCGAACCATTCAAGTAAGTGCGGAAAACAATTATTATAAGTCTGTAGATGGCGTTCTGTATAGAAAACTGAGCGACCAAGACATTCTGGTGCAATACCCCGCCGCAAAACAAGGAACATCCTTTGCCGTACCTGCCTCAGTTATCGATATCAGAGGGCGGGCTTTTGAAGGCGCAACCGGTATCACCGAACTTCATATTCCTGATACCGTAAGTTCTATAGAAGAAGGCGCATTATACGGACTGGACTCATTGCAATCTTTAACGATGCCTTTTATCGGTCAAGCGCTGTTCAGCCCCACGACTTTGGGCGCAATGTTCGGCGAAACTGATGAAGACACATCGGGCGCTGTAAGACAGGGCACTGCTTATTATGTAGTACCTTCGGTACTTGATTCTGTGACACTCACCCGAACCGCGATACTTGCAAACTATACCTTCCAAAACCTTACGCTCTCGACCATTCATTTGGGCTATATGGTAGAAGATATCGGGATTTACGCGTTTCAAGATTGCACAGCTGAGGTGATTTTCGGAGCGGAAAGCACCATAGCCGAAATCGACGCTTATGCGTTCGCCGGGTATGGCGGACAAAGTTTCAATTTGCCCGATTCGGCGCAGACGATATGCGAGTACGCTTTTTATGGAGCGCATATCACAGAAATCGTATTCGGCGAAAATACCACGCTTTCCTCAATAGAACAATATGCCTTTGCAGAGTCGGAATTGACCTCTTTTATTCTTCCACAAAATATTTCCGCAATAGGGCAATCTGTACTGAAAGGCGCAGACAATCTTTTAGAACTGACCCTGCCTTTTATCGGGGAGAATGCGAGCGACACCGAAAACACACTGGGATATTTGTTCGGCACAAAAACCTATAATTTTGAGGGTGCAATTGCCCAAACAAAAAAGAATGGGTCTACGGTTTATTCGTCCATTCCTGCATTACAAACGATTAACCTTGCCGCAGGCGTTGTGCCTGTGGGCGCATTCATGAATGTCAATGCTACTACCATAACGCTTACGGGTGTTTCGACAATTGCAGAGTCCGCTTTTTCGGGTTGCATCGCGCAATTGGTTTTCGGCGCCGAGTCCGCTTTAACTGATATCGGAAGAAACGCGTTTACGCAATACGCATATCAAGGCAGTCTCGAATTACCGCAATCTCTTACTTCAATATCCCAAAATGCTTTTTACGGGGCCCAAATAAGCGACATTATATTTGGTTCAGAGGTGGTCTCGATAGGTGATTCTGCTTTTGCTTATTGTGATTCGCTCGGTTCTCTAACGGATGAATTTGTGTTACCTGCTTCCCTTACTGATATTGGAGAGTACGCTTTTTACGCTACGGGCATTAAGACGGTCTTTATCCCTCAAAATGTGAATTTGATAGGCGTATCCGCTTTCGGAAAATGCTACGAACTCACTGCCATTCGTGTAGACGCAGACAACTCTTATTATAAAGATATCAACGGGACGCTTTTTAGCAAAGATGGTAAGATTTTGGTGCAATATCCAGCTCACTCTCAAATAACCGAAGTCAGTTTACCGCAAGGCGTAACAACCATTTTGAGCTATGCTTTTTCCGGCAATTCCGCGATGACCTCTTTAGCCTTGCCTTCTACGCTCACCACGATAAGAGAGTTTGCTTTTGCGGGTACCGAAGAACAGCCCATGGGGTTAAGTACGGTAACTTTTGTAGGCACAAGCAACCTTACCATAATCGAACAATACGCCTTCGCATTTTGCACCGCGCTTAACACCTTTACTTTGCCTGCAAGTGTGCAAGAAATTCATGAAGGGGCATTCTCGGGGAGCATAGAGGCGCCAATGGGACTTACCGAAGTAGTCATTCCCGAAGGCTCCGATTTAGACATCTTAGGCGACTATGCGTTCGCATACTGCAATCTGCTGGTATCGTTTGCTTTGCCGCTCAACATTTTATCCATAGGTACCGGAGTGCTGAGAGGTTGCGACTCTTTAGAAAGCCTTACATTGCCCTATGTGGGAGCCTCGCGCGCGGCAACCGGTCGCGATGCGGTGCTAGGTTATCTTTTTGGGGAAGCCAACGAAACAATAGACGGCACAACACTACAATATTACAGCGAAACCGAATACGATTATTATCATATTCCGCTTTCTTTGCGCTCAATAACACTAACGAATTCTACAAGAGTATCTTACGGCGCTTTCTACGGGTGCGGAACTCTGGACGAGGTTGTTCTTAATAGTGAAATTATGACAATCGCAGAGTATTCTTTTTACGCTTGCACTTCGTTAAGAAATATTTCTATTCCCAATAAAGTTCTTACGATAGGCGCTTACGCTTTTTCGGGTACAAGTTACAGGCCAATGTCATTAGAATCTGTTACAATCTCAGAAGAAAGCGGGATTTCCGCAATCGGGGAAGGCGCGTTCTACCATTGTGCCGCCCTGACAGAATTCTATTTGCCGCAAAATTTAACAGAAATCAGTGACTATACTTTCTACCAATGCTTTAGCTTGACAACTTTGGAAATGGCAGACGGCTCGAGACTTGTAGAGATAGGAGATTACGCATTTTTCGGCAGCGGCGTTCAGTCCATGACGGTGCCGTCAAACCTCAGAACCATTGGCGAATCCGCATTCGAGAATTCCGCTATCCAAGAATTTAATATCGAGTCTGGCAATTACCGCCTTAATACCATAGGGGACAGCGCATTTAGCGGGTGCGAACAGCTTACTTCTTTCTTTGTGCCCGGCTCACTAAACGAAGACGGGTTGGGCGACAGAGTTTTTTATAACTGTACCGCAATCGAAACAGTTACTTTTGGCTCGGGCGCGCTTGCCAATCTTGGCGAATATGCCTTCTATAACTGTTCCTCGTTGTCCCAAATCGTTTTGCCTAACGCGCTAGTTGCAGTAGGAGCCTACCAGTTCTACGGCTGCCGCTCGCTTACCACGATTACTCTTCCCGCCTCCGTACAAAGTATCGGCAACTATGCTTTTGCCGGGAAGGACGGAGTCGCGATGGGTCTTGAAAGCGTTGTTTTCGACGGGACAAGTTCTATTGAGAGCATAGGCGATTATGCGTTCCATCTATGCTATTTTTTAGAAAGCGTACAAATGCCCGATTCGCTTAAGATCATCGGTGAAAAAGCATTCTTTAATTGCAATAAGTTATCCAATTTACAGATAAATGCGACTAGTTTGCTAGAAACAATAAGTGATTATGCTTTCTCGGGTTGCAACTCGTTAACCCAAATCTTTATACCACGATATGTCACTGACATAGGGACAGGCGCTTTCCGCAATACCGCGCTTACGCAAATCGATGTGGATGCGAACAATACCGTGTTTATGTCACATGAGGGAAATTTACTTAATAAAGACGGTTCGCAGTTTATTAAATATGCTACTGCGGATACGCGAGACGCTTATGTAATGCCCATAACAGTTACCAATATCAGCGATTACGCATTTGCGGATGCGGTATACTTGACTTCCATTCTCCTTCCCGAAGGGCTTTTGACAATAGGTGAATACGCTTTTTCCAACACTTCGGGGCTTACAGGGTTTTCTTTGCCGCAAACGGTGCACACAATCGGAGATTATGCCTTTACCAAGGCGAAAGGACTAATAACTTTCTTGTTTGAAGGGAATAGTCAACTTGCATCGCTGGGAGCTTATGCGTTTTTCAATTGTAGCTCTTTGGCCGAAATCGAAATCCCTGCTGGGATTACCGCGATACCCGATAGCCTGTTCTATGGTTGTACAAATCTGTTTCAAGTCATAATGGGTGATGTCACCGAGATTGGAAGAAGCGCATTTTACGGGTGTGTCAATCTAACACAAATAGTTTTACCCACGACTTTGCAAAGGATAGGCGATTATGCTTTTTACCGTTGTGTTTCGCTTTCCAACATCACGATAAGCGAAAGTTTGACTTCCATAGGGGAAGGCGCATTCTCGGGTTGCGAATCCTTATTAAGATTCGAGGTAAGTCTCAATAATCCCAACTATGCGGTGTCAAACGGCGCGCTTTATACCAAAAACTATAACGAGTTGCTGTTCTATCCTGCGGGCAAAACCGATGACACATTTATTATCAATTCACGCACGACAAGAATCGCTCCTTATGCATTCTTATCCGCAAAACATCTCAAATCACTGTCGTTGGCATCGCGTATTTCGTTTATCGGATACAGAGCTTTCTACGGGGCGACCTCGCTTGTAATTTATACGCAGGTTCCCTTAAAGCCGAGCGGATGGGATGTGAATTGGAATGCCACATGTCCTGTTTATTGGGCGGCAACGGTTAATTATTATGGTACCGATTTCCAATTCATCCTCGATCAAGAAGGCAACGCGGTTATTACGCGCTATACGGGGGATATGTTGTCGTTTACTTTCCCAGATTATGTCGAACGCATCGATTCTACCGACCAAATACCCGTTATCGGCATAGGGAGCGGCGCAATGCTGGGTCTTCATTCTGTTTATTCTGTACTCATACCTTCTACCATTACGCATATTGCCGCGCGCGCTTTCGAAAACAATGCAAAACTAACAATTTACTGTCAAGCTGCGGCGCCGTTAGACGGTTGGGAC
>JAQVTZ010000232.1 GCA_028699795.1 Clostridia bacterium
GCGTTATTGTCGAGGAAAATAGGCGGTTTTATGCCGAAAAGGCGCTTAAATTACCGAACAGCGTTTGCATTTTGGGTTTGGCAGTACAATATGCCACAAACCCAAAATGGCAAGCGGGGGCTAAATAGAGGTACCCAAATTACAAATAAGGTAGATTATATTATTTATCCACTCTCAACTCTTAACTCTAAATCATAACTCACTATAAAGGATTTTTATGGAAAACAAACAAATCGTCATTGTGTTAGACTTCGGGGGACAATATAACCAGCTGATTGTGCGTCGCATCCGAGATGCGGGTGTTTACAGCGAGCTTTTGCCCTACTCGACCCCACTCGAAAAAATTAAGGAGATCAACCCTGTCGGTATCGTCTTTACGGGTGGCCCCAACAGCGTGTTCCAAAAAGACTCGCTTGCGGTAAGCGCGGAAATTTTAGAATTAGGCATTCCCGTGTTGGGTATTTGTTACGGCGCGCAACTTATCGCGCATCTTGCGGGAGGCGAAGTCAAAACCGCCACGACACGAGAATACGGCAAACAGGACATTACATATAAAGACGCTCCTTTGTTCGCGAACATTCCTTCCGAAAGTGTTTGTTGGATGTCGCATACCGATTATGTCGCAAGAGTACCCGAGGGGTACGAGATATATGCCTCTACCAAAACTTGCCCCGTTGCCGCCTTCGGCAATAAGGACAAAAAGATTTATGGGGTACAGTTCCATCCCGAGGTCGTGCATACCACCAACGGGCAGCAAATACTTAAAAATTTCCTATTCCATATCATAGGAGCCGCAGGCGATTGGACGATGGCAAACTTTGTTAACGATATGGTCGAAAAAATTCGCGCCAAAGTAGGCGACAAAAAGGTGCTATGCGCCATGAGCGGCGGCGTAGACAGCGCGGTCGCGGCAACGCTTGTTTATAAAGCGGTAGGCAAACAGCTTACCTGTATGCTTGTTAACCACGGACTGATGCGCAAAGACGAGTGTGAACAAGTCCTAAGCGTCTTCCGTGACGGATTAGGCATGAATTTATTCCAAATTAACGCCCAAGACAGATTTCTCACAAGACTTGCAGGTGTATCCGACCCCGAAACCAAACGCAAAATTATCGGCAAAGAGTTTATTCGCGTGTTCGAAGACGAAGGCCGCAAAATAGGCAAAGTAAACTTTCTTGTGCAGGGCACCATTTACCCCGATGTTATAGAAAGCGGCTTCGGCAAGTCCGCCGTAATTAAGTCTCACCACAATGTGGGCGGTTTGCCAAGCGTCATTGACTTCGACGAAATAATTGAACCCCTACGCGACCTTTTTAAAGACGAGGTACGCAAAGTCGGCTTCGAGTTGGGGCTTTCCAAAGAAATCGTCATGCGTCAGCCCTTCCCCGGTCCCGGCCTTGCAATTCGGATTATCGGCGAAGTGACGGAAGAAAAGTTGGATATCCTGCGCGAAGCGGATGCCATTTTCCGCGAAGAAATCGCCCTCAACCATCTGGACGACGAAATTTGGCAATATTTTGCAGTGCTCACCGGCATGCGTAGCGTGGGCGTCATGGGCGATATGCGTACCTACGATTATACCCTCGCGCTCCGCGCCGTCACCAGTATCGACGCGATGACCGCCGATTGGGCGCGTATCCCCTATCCCGTGTTAGAAAGGATTTCGAATCGCATTGTAAACGAGGTGCGCTGTATTAACCGTATCGTCTACGATATCACCTCGAAACCACCGGCTACTATCGAGTGGGAGTAATTAGTATAATGAAGCGCGCGGGGGAGAGTTTTACATTCTGCCCCGCGTTTCTTTTGTTAACAAATGCGTTATAACCCGCATGACAATGTTTAATTATGTGCGCGTTTCATTATACACCCGCGTCTTTCTGTGTCTTTTGTCCGCTTTTGGGCGAAGCGACTCCGTCATTCCTCGCCTTATGACGCTTTTACCTGATTCTTTAACGCAAAAGCGTACAGATTTGTTTTTATTGTTTAGGGACAAATCTTACGGCTCGGCTTATTGATCTTATAAGTGGCGCTGTATGCATGGTTTTTAATGGCGCATATTATATGTAAATTGTTTTCAACCGCTGCATTTGTAATCCTTACTTCTTAAGCTATACCTATACAATATGTTGCAAACACAAAATAACAAGCGGGGCAATTAGAGGTGTGATAAGTGATGAATTTGCTCTACAAATGTGATGTCGCACACCTCGTATGCTGTGATGCGATGCATTTTTTCACACACCGAAGGTGCGCATCACGCCGAAGGCGCATCACACGCGCCAGCGTGCATCGTGTTCCGCAAGGATATGCATCACTCAAAAAAGCAGGATTTGTCTGGTAGACAAATCCTGCTTTTTTGTTGGAGCGGAAAACGGGATTCGAACCCGCAACAACCGCCTTGGGAATAAGCTTCCCGTCACCAAACAACTTATATAACGCATATTTTATATACTATTTTTATATTTTTCTAATTTATATTGTGTAATTTATATAGTTATAATATTTTTCATGACAATAA
>JAQVTZ010000061.1:0-3776 GCA_028699795.1 Clostridia bacterium
TCTCTTTTTTCAGCCTTTCGGCAGCGTACTCGCTAATGACGATATTATAGATATCCAACACTTTTTCTTTGTTACGCTTATCGACTTCTTTGCCGCCGATATTCAGCGAACAAGCAGATAGAATTGCCCCGTCTTTGAGTACGGCGAACTCTGTCGTACCGCCGCCGATTACCATGACCGCGCTGCCTTTGCCGTCTACGAAAGGGAGTAACCCCAGCACGCTTTCGATAAGCGCAACTTCTTTATACCCCGCTCTATAAAAGGCGTTTTCAATATTTTCTCGCTCTGCAACCGACAAACCGCATGGTATTACGGCAATGATTTCGACAGTTCGCAAGGGATTTCCCCGCAAAACCTTTTTGAGATAATGCGAAAGAATGAACCCCGCAACCTCAGCGTTAACAATTACACCGTCAGATACGGGGTTGATAAAACTACAATATTCGTCGGCACTGCCAACCAAATTAAGCGCCTCATTGCCAAACGCAATCGGTTCGACTCCGTTTTTGCGGCGTATCAAAGCCACATTGGGTTCTTTCAGCACAAGACTTTTATAAAAAATCGAAACATTGCTTGTGCCCATATCCACGATTATTTTTGTCTTTGGCATTCATCACTCCGTTCTATCGCTTACAAATACAAAAACAACTTTGCGTTGTACTTTGCGCTTTGCTACTGAAGTACTTTTAGCTCTTGTAACGCCTTTTTTACCGATTCTAACGGCATTCCCATAATATTGGTATAATCACCTTGGTAGGATGCCACCAACCGTCCGTCTTGGACGGCATAAGAGCCTGCTTTGTCGAAGGGTTGCTCCGTAGAGACATAGTTTTCGATATCTTTATCATTTAACACACGAAAGGTCACATGCGAAGTAACTGCTTCTTTGATTTCACGGGTTTTGCCGCGCACGATAAATCCGCTTATTACTTTATGGGTTTTGCCGCTTAACGCTCTCAGCATCATTTTTGCCTCTTGTTCGTTTGCGGGTTTGCCGTAATACACGCCGTCCAGATAAACCAATGTATCGCAAGCTATTATTGCGTCGTATTGTTGCGGATTGACGACAGCGGCAAGTTTTCTTTCTGCTACCGCAAGCACGGTTTGCTCGGGCGTGTCACAAACGACATCCTCGTCCGCTTCGGGTGCTTGAATGTCAAACTTATCTGCAATGCGCGAAAGCAACTCTTTGCGGCGGGGCGAACGGGACGCGAGCAATATTTTGGATAATGTCATTTATAATATTTCTAAATTTTTGCGGAAAGCGCGCCGAAACTCGGGCATGGCCTCCATGGCGTCTTTGATTTCTAAAGTACAGTCGCCCACAGTTTTGGTCTTCATAATCACGCTGTCACCCAGCACATCGCAACTCAGTCCCGTGATAAGCCCGCCGCAACTTCTGTCGAAACACTCTGCGATACGCACAATCACGCCCAGTTTTTTGGCGGCGTCGATATCATCTTCGGACAGCATAGAGCGGAATTTGGCAATATCGAGGCTTTCCAACCCATCTCTGTAATGCAATCCTGCCACAAACGCGGCAAGCACGAGATCTTTTTGGGGGATTCCGTATAAATTGCTGTTGAGAATTATATACATCGAATGTTTGTGGTGATCGTAGAACTTGAAACTGCTGCCGACATCGTGCAACATACTTGCGACCCGAAGCACCTTGACAAAAGGACGGGGCAACTTGTGCAAAACCTTAAGCTGGCGGAAGAGTTGCATAGAAATATCGAACACATGCTCGGCATGGTCAATATTCATATTAAAATGGTGAAGCAGCGTATAAATGCTGTGCCCCAATGTGTCGCTAATCGGCTTTTCGGCAACCGAGGGCGCGGCATAGCGGAACATCGCGCCTTCACGCAACCCTGCTCCGCTTATCACGAGTTCTTTTAACTCGACATTGTCATAACGATAACTTTTAATTGCTTCAATGACCGAAAGCGCGGCGGGGAAAATATCCGCCCTTGCGCTGGATAAGCCTTTGATGCGCGCGGTTTTGTCTAAATCCAACGGCTTGATGGTATCGTAAATGGTATCGAATTCGTCGAAAGGCACTCTGTAGTTGTGCGCCATTTCTAACGGATACTTCTTAATTCTTCGGCTGATTTTACCTAAATTTCGAATCGAACCGCCGACACCGATTAGTTGTGTTTCGGGATCTAAATCTGCGAGCCAAGGCAATTTGTTGATGTGCTCGGTCACATAAGCCTCAATCGCGAGAGCGCGCTCTTCGGGATGAGAATAGTTGGCGAATTTTTCGGTAAGTGTTACCGCGCCGAAAGGCAAAGTATCTTGCGCAATCATGACCCTGCGGTTATAATAAATCATTTTGACACTTCCGCCGCCGATATCGATGATGAGGCCTTTGGGAATATCCATCGAATTGATGACCCCTTGATAGACAAATGTCGCTTCCTCTTCTTGAGAAATCACCGTGAGCTTTATGCCGCAAGCGGTTTGTACCTCGTCGATAAAAGCCTTTTGGTTTTTTGCGCGGCGAACCGCGGCGGTGGCGTAAGCAAACACTTTATCCACATTGTGGCTTTCGTAAAGCGAACGGAAGGTCCGCAAGGTTTTGATTGTTTGCGCCATCCGTAAAGGGCGGAGAAAGCCGTCTATCTCCATATCTTGTGCCAGTCTGACAGGTTCTTTGAGTTCATCTACGACCATAAAATAACCGCCGTCTATGATATTGGCGATTACAAGTCTTGCCGAGTTGGAACCTAGGTCGATAATTGCAATCTTTTCCATTATGTAGTCCTTTCTATATCCTTTCTGTTAGTATCATACATTCGTTTACTTTATTTACAGGGTTGCCATCTATAAATGATTTGAGATTGGCTACCGCTATCTTCATCAGTCTTTTGCGCGCCTCTAAGGTCGCCCAAGCGATATGGGGCGTAATCACGGTGTTGGGCGCGTGAAGCAACGGGTTGTCCGCTTTGGGGGGTTCGGTGCCGAGCACATCCAACCCTGCGCCGGAAAGCTTGCCGTTTTTTAACGCTTCTGCAAGGTCCGCCTCATTTATCAGACCGCCTCTTGCCGTGTTAATGAGTATGGCGCCGTGTTTCATAAGTGCAATTGTTTTTTTATTGATAAACTCTGCGTTGTCTTTTGTTAATGGACAGTTAAGAGATACAATATCACTATGAGATAATAACTCTTCTAAAGTAGCGACGAGTCTTCCTTTTTGGCCGGCGCGCCCTGTAACGCCTTTATTGTAGGCAAGCACCTGCAGCCCGAATGCTTCGGCGACTTCCGCCACTCTCAGACCGATTCTCCCATATCCTATTATGCCGATTGTTTTGCCGCTTAATTCGCTAATCTTTTGATAATAGCAAAAATCCTTGGATTTTACCCAGTCCCCGCGCTTTACCGATTCGTTATGCTCGCCGATTCGAGAATAGATCTCGAGCAATAAAGCAAAGACTGTTTGGACAACACTTTCGGTGCTGTAGGCAGGGATATTGGTAACCGTGATGCCTTTGGAAGCTGCATATACGCAATCGATATTGTTATATCCCGTCGCCAATTCGCCTATGTAGCGAAGATTGGGCAAAGCGTCTATAATTTCTTTGCTAATAACACACTTGTTGGTAAGCATCACCTCTGCCGTCCCCTGTCTTTGGATAATTTGAGCAGGCAAAGTGCGATCATACACCGTATATTTGCCTATTTCGCCCAAAGGTGACCAATCTAAATCGCCAGGGTTAGAACAATAGCCGTCCAGCACAACAATTTCCAAAAGCCGAATCTCTCCTTTTATT
>JAQVTZ010000061.1:3876-9818 GCA_028699795.1 Clostridia bacterium
ATGCAATTCTCTTTGGTGGTATAGCCCTGACTTGCCAAAATATTATTGGTGTTGGCCGCACGCAAACGAAAACGGAATTTATTCTCGTTGTCCCTGTACACCTCGAAAACGGATCTGCCTATGGTAGGCTTATAATCTTGCTTGGTCGTGTCTATCGTCTCGGCGTCAATCATCTTGGCGATAGCGGCGATGCCGTTTTTGCAAGCGTACTTGGTGGTATAGCCTTGACTGTGTCCGACGATATAGCTGTTGGATGCCTTAATGCGAAAACGGTAGCGTTCGCCGTTGTCTTTATAAATCTGAATGAGTCCCGGTCTCTTGAGCGACTCTTCGATCTTCTCGTTTTCTTCTTTTTCGGGGCTGGAAGAAACAGTTGTTGGAGGCAACTCGCTCTTCGCAGGGTCGGGTTTTTGGGCCGGCGGCGTGGGCGTCATAATGGCAACTTTCGTATTGTTGTCTTGTTTTGCTATCGGCTTTTTGGGGGCAACAGGAGGTTTGTCAACCGATACGGGCGCGCTATATTGTATGGAAGCGCTTGGTTTTGCGGCCCTTTTTACGGCGACAGGCGCAGGCGCGACTGCGGCAACGGTTTCTTCTTCTTGGACGGATTTTCTTTTCTTTGCCTTGCTTGCTGCGACGGCAGAAATAATGATAACCAACAAAAGGATCGCTCCGCCTATTACATAATATAGATTATAACCCTCGTTAAAAAACGCAACAATCGATTCCCAAATCTTTTCGAAATCCATAACGCAACCTCCTCGCTACATAATTTATTATAAATTCAACTCAAGATAGTTTATTATATCATTTTATTTTCTATTGGTAAATATCTATTTTTTGCTTTTTACTCTCACTTACTTCTCGTTTCTTCTGTCTTTCATGATTTTTCTCATACGCTCATCATGATTCAAAATAGTTTTGCGGATACGCAAATTTTTGGGCGTGACCTCCAGCATTTCGTCCTCGGTAACAAACTCGATACACTCTTCCAACGAAAACTTACGCGGGTTTTCGAGCCTCATGGAGTCGTCGCTTCCCGACGCGCGCATATTGGTAACATGCTTTTTCTTGCAAACATTGACGACAAGGTCGTCCGCTTTAGGGGAATACCCTATCACCATTCCCGCATAAACGGGAGTTTGAGGGTCAATAAACAAGACCCCTCTGTCTTGCGCATTAAACAATCCGTAGGTTACCGCTTCCCCTGTCTCATAAGCCACCAAAGCGCCGTAGGGTCTGCGAGGAATACTCTTTTTAAGCGGAGCGTACCCATCAAAGATACTACTCATAATGCCTTCGCCATGTGTATCCGTCATAAAATCATTTCTGTATCCCAAAAGCCCTCTTTCGGGTATCTTGAATTCCATTTTTACTCTATTATTATAAGTCTGCATTGTCGCAAGCTCGCCCTGCCGTTTGCCCATACTTTCCATAATTGTGCTTAACGCCCAATCAGGGACCTCTACCGAAAACCGCTCTATCGGCTCACAAAGTACACCGTCTACAACCTTGTTGATAACGCGCGGCATACTTACCTGAAACTCGTAGCCCTCTCTTCTCATATTTTCGATAAGGATAGACAAATGGATTTCACCGCGTCCGGATACCATAAAAGAGTCGGGCGAATCGCTGTCCTCCACCTTGAGCGAAACATCCTTAAGCAGTTCTTTATACAGTCTTGCGCGAAGATGACGGGAAGTGACGAACTTGCCCTCTCTGCCTGCAAAAGGACTGTCGTTTACGGAAAACAGCATTTGCAAGGTAGGTTCGGATATCTTAACAAAGTTGATTGGCTCTACTTTTTGGGGCGCGCATATCGTCTGTCCTATCGTAATATTTTCAATGCCGCTAAAACATACCACATCACCTACTAAGGCGGTTTGCACATTCATACGCGTAAGCCCGTTAAACTGATAGATGTTGGTTATTTTAGAATTATACACCTCATTGGTATGGTAGTTGCATACCGTCACTTCTTGATTGGGCTTCATCTCTCCGCGCTCGATACGGCCAATGGCGATTCTTCCCACATAATCGTTATAATCGATAGCCGATACCAACACCTGTAACGGTGCGGATTCGTCTCCTTCGGGCGGTTCGATATGCTTTAATATGGTATCGAAGAGCGGTATTAAATTTTCGCCCATTGTGTCGGGAGTATACGAAGCAACCCCCGCCCTGCCCGAGCAATATATAATGGGGCTTTCGAGTTGTTCTTCGTTCGCATTAAGGTCCAATAACAGCTCATATATCTCTTCCAGCACCTCGGCGGGCCTTGCGTCGGGCTTGTCACATTTGTTGATACATATTATAACCCGATGTTTCATTTCCAACGCTTTTTGCAACACAAATCGCGTTTGGGGCATGGGCCCTTCATAAGCGTCTACCAACAGCACTACGCCGTTAATCAGCTTTAATACTCTTTCGACTTCGCCCGAAAAATCGGCGTGTCCGGGGGTGTCTACAATGTTGATTTTTACATCGTTATAGGTGCAAGAGGTATTTTTGGCAAGGATCGTAATGCCTCTCTCCCGTTCAAGGGGATTGCTGTCCATCACGCAGGTTTCGACAACCTGATTGTCGCGGAAAATTCCACCTTGTCTGAGCAGCGCATCCACCAAAGTCGTTTTGCCGTGGTCGACATGCGCGATAATTGCTATGTTTCTTAAGTCGTTTCTAATCATAAATTGTTATCTCTTAAATTACCGTTATCGTGGACGCTGTCCAGACATCGGTCTCGTCGTATACCTTAAGCAGGTCATCGTTATTATAGATTTTTTTGTTTTGTAATACTGCGTCGCAAATAGAAGGTCTGTAATATACCGTCCATTCGCCTGTCGGGAAATTAAAAAAGTGTGTGACTGCGATTTCGATTGCCGGTATGGTCTCCAAGTTATGTTGCAACTCAAGCTCTATATCCTTATCCATACCGGGACCTACGGCAATACAATCGTAATATTTCACAGATTTCTCATCACCTTGAAACAGAAAAGTCTGCGTTTCCCAATTAGGCTTGACAAACTTCACACCCTGGTCGTATTGGTCAAGATTACACGGTATTGCCGGTTCTAAGTAAAGAGGGTCAATGTAATAAGTCATCCAATCGGTATATTCGCTGAAGATTCTCTCTCTGTTATAAACGGTGCGCATTCTGTAAAAGAGTTCGCCCTTGATACGCTCTATCTTTAGTGAAGTACGCGCCGTCGTAATTTTAACCGTTTTGTCGGGCTCATACGCGTATCGGTATTCTAACTCGTAGGCGTACGCATTTCTGACACGCGCCCAGCTTATTGTCACGCGGTAATCGGGCTCGGCAGAAACCGCCGTAACCGATGCCTCGGGCGCTTGCGGGTCGGCATGGTAAACAACCGCCGCAACCGCCGCACTCGCGATATAGATTCCAACCAAAATAACAGTGGTCAAAACCGCAAACTTCTTTCTGATATTCACCTATTTTACCAATACCTTTTTTAACTTGGCAAAACGGGGCAGACCGTCTTCGAGAGGTGCTTTGCAATCACCCTGAATGAGGGGAAGCGCATAATCGATATACTCTTTGCCGAGCATCGTACCGTCTTCGGTAATCCACTCTAAAGGCACTTTCTTTTCGGTATTCGCGGCCGCCGCAACATCCATCAGCCTGAAGTTGCAAGCGTATCTGCCCGAGGACATCTCTCTTTCAAACACCACCATTTTATCGGTTTCGCCTGCGACTGCGGCTTTCACCGCCTCTTGCCCTGCGCGGAAAGCTTCTTCTACATCGGTTTTGCTTGCCAGATGCGCCGCGCACCTTTGCATCAGTGAAAACTCGATGCCTCTTACTTTTACACCGTATTTGTTGCCGACGAGATCGGCAAGTTTAACCGCCAATCCGCCCAATTGCGCGTGTCCGAAATTGTCTTTCGCCATTTCGGCTTTTGAGAGCGCTTCGGCGACATACTCGCCTTGCGAGGTTTTGATCCCTTCGGATACGGCAACAATACATTTGCCGTTATTTTTGTCCATCACGCTCTTTACTTGCAAAAGGAACTTTTCGCTGTCGAAAGGAAGCTCCGGCAAATAAATAAGGTCCGCGCCCAAACCTTTATGATTGGCAAGCGCGGCCGCGGCAGTCAACCAGCCCGCATTACGCCCCATGATTTCGACTACTGTCACTTGAGGTTTATCGTATACCTTGGCGTCCAAATTAAGCTCCATCATGGTGGTGGCTACATATTTTGCGGCGCTAGCATAACCGGGACAATGGTCCGTACCGTACAAATCGTTGTCTATTGTTTTGGGCACGCCGATAACATTGCAGTCGTACCCTGCGGCAAGCAGATATTTCGAGACCTTGTTACAAGTGTCCATACTGTCGTTGCCGCCGTTATAAAAGAAGTATCTCACATTGTATTTTTGGAAAACTTCGAGAATTCTCTTATAATCGGTATCATCTGTTTCGGCGCTCTTCAGTTTGTATCTTACCGAGCCCAAAGCGGAAGAAGGGGTATATTTCAGAAGTTCCAACTCTTTTTTGTCTTCTTTGCCGATATCGTAAAACTTTTCGTCCAGTATCCCTTTGATGCCGTTTGCGGCGCCGTAAACAGCGGTAATATTACTTTGTTGCAGCGCTTCCAAAAACACGCCTGCCGCGCTGGAATTGATAACCGATGTGGGGCCTCCGGATTGCCCGAAAACGCAAGCTCCTACTAAATTCTTCATTAGATCTTCTCCTATATTCGTTTTTATTGCGCCAACAATGTGGCGATTCTGTAAAGTTCTTTATCGAAAACCCTTTCCATACTAAGGGCTTCGGCAACATCCATATCTATTATTTTGTTGTCTTGGATGCCGACTACGCGCGCGCCGTTATCTTTTTTGAACAAGTCTACCGCTTTCACCGCGCATCTTGCCGCCAACAAACGGTCTGCCATGGTGGGGGTTCCGCCTCTCTGAATGTATCCGAGTTTTACCGTCCTGATAGAAACAGGCACTTTTTGTTCTATTTGCTCTTTCAGTTCTGCGGCATCACATACGCCTTCTGCCAATAGGATGATATCCGAAACTTTACCCTTTATAATGTTACGCTTCATGTTGTTGCACAAGACATCGATGTCGAAAGGAATTTCGGGGACCAACATGGCTTCGGCACCTCCCGCGATACCGCTATAGAGAGCGATATCACCACAATGTCTGCCCATAACCTCTATGATACAAGCGCGATCATGCGAGCTCATCGTATCTCTTATCTTATTGATTGCATCCAATACATTATTGACGGCCGTATCGAACCCCAAAGTGTATTCGGTATAGGCAAGGTCGTTGTCTATCGTGCCGGGAATTCCCACACAAGGAAACTTGAAGTCATCATAAAAATCTTTTATCCCGCGGTAAGAGCCGTCGCCGCCTATGACGATAAGACCCTCGATGCCGTAAGCGCGTAATACCTCATAAGCTTTTTCGCGCCCTTCTTTCGTGTTAAACTCGGGGCATCTGGCCGTTTTTAAAATGGTACCTCCGCGATGAATGGTATCCGAAACCGAACGGCTATCCATTTTTTTGAGAGTACCTCGTATCAGTCCCTCATAGCCTCTTTCGACGCCGTACACTTCCATTGCCTGTGATATTGCGTATCTTACCGTTGCTCTGATAGCGGCATTCATGCCGGGGGCATCTCCACCGCTTGTCAACACTGCTATGCGTCTCATGTTCTACTCCAAATATATTTTATGTTCATTTATTCCTCATTCCCACTCTTAACTCTCATCCTTATTTGTCATTTGTTATTATTTCCGACCAATCGTTAAACGGCGTCCACCTAAACCCTAATTTGCCCCATGCGTCGGGCATAGCCCTCCCCGAGCTCACTAAAAATATCACACTGTGATATTTTTCGAGCGTTCGCTCCCGTTCAAGTCGGACTCATACGGTATCGCTATCGCTCTAAAATTATATTTTTT
>JAQVTZ010000062.1 GCA_028699795.1 Clostridia bacterium
ATTATAGACGACGAAGACAACTATAACTATAAAGACCATACCAGCAGAGACGCCGCGGTAGACAGGGTGACGGACGGCATCGACAACCTTTTAGAACACTTAGACCAAGAGTCTATCGCCAACCAAGGGTATTATTTGGGCGCGGATGTCATCATTAACAGCAACGACCCGCTAGAGGGAGAGTCCGCATTTATACTTAAGATAAGGGCTAACTTATATACTTTACCTTACCCCGAAGAGCCCGATCCTATGGATTATCAAAGACAACATGACGACCCCGAATACATTAAAGACCTCGACCAATACAAAATAGACAGAGATAACTATAACGAAACAATCAAAAAGAGCGATATCGTGCTGGAGTGGTATGACGGCATGACCAACACGATGCTGATTGGTTTCTATTTCGACGGTGTCAACCAAAACATGGCGGACAAGGGCAACAATCTTTATCTCAATTTACAAGGCGACAAAAGAATGTTCAAGGACTTCGGCGACTCGGTGCTTTACCAACAGATGGTGCGCCTACTGACGCAGTTCGACTTAGACGCCGTATTGTCTTCTGCCACAGGGGACGAAAGCGGAGAAGAATCTGCCGATTCTCTCAACTCTGTGCTAAAAATGGCCGTTACCAACAACTATAAGCAGGTACTTAACGACGAAGAAGTATCCATCTTTTTCGACAATGTCGACTTGGGCGCATTAACTGGCACAATTACGGATTATCTCAGAAACTTTTTCGAGCCGTTCGAAGACAAATTGGACCCCCTTACCAACAAATATTTGGGATTCAAGTTCTCGACATTGGGCAACACGACCATCAGTACGCTCAACTCTGATATGCAATACTTCCTTATGCCCTTATCTTATTTCGGTGTCACTTCCGAAGAGGACAAAGAGATCATGACGGGAACGGTAATAGATCTTAGAGGCAACAGCTCGGTCAAGCATACCACCAAAAAGAAAAATCCAGACGGAAGCACAACCCAGACTTCCCAAACGGTTACTGTTCCATTCCAAAGCCGTATCAGTTTCGATTATTCGTTACATATTTCTCCCGATATCGTGATAGACAAGTCTGATTATGTTTTGTACGAATACGGTCAATACGAGTTTGTGGGCGAATTGTTTATCCCCAATGAGGACCAAAAAGAGTACGAGCTTCGTATGAACGCGCTTATCCGAACCGATGTCAACGAAGTGGACAACAGCAAAAACAGAGTATTCGCCGAGTTCCGCGACCAAGCAAATGACGACCTCATTATCGGGGCGTACTATTTGGACGAGCCCAATATCATCAAAGATCAGCTCACTTACATAGATATCGAGGGGTTGCAGCATCTTTACGGCGGTATTAAGTTCGAGGACATCAACTTGCCCAAGGCATACAAGGGCGGTTTTAACCTTGCGGAATTGTTGGAGTTCGTGTTCGATACGATAGACTACTATATTATCGCCATGGTAGACGAGTTGTTAAATCCTACCGAAGACAGCAGCTATGATAATCTTACAAGCGTCATCATGGATAAGGTGGAGTCTACCATGAAGACCAAGGACGATCCTTCTTCGCGCAATACCATAAGCATCACGCTCGATATGGAGTTATTAAGAGAAATTTTAAAAGAAACCAATCCGTCGGGCGGCAGCTACGACAACGACCAACTGATTGCGACCGTCAACGAAATGTTCGGGATAGACCTCGAGGCCTTCGCAAGCATTTTGGGATACGATGTCGAAGAAATGATCGAAAACTCTTGGTTTTATATCACTTACGATGTCGACGAATACAGCATCAGCATTAAACTGTACCAGTATGAAGAAAATTTGCAATCCGGTAGTGCGCGCAAGAATCTGGTAATGCAATTGGATCTCATGCCCACAAAAGTTGGACGCAAAGTAAAAATCGTGTTCCCCGACTTTTCCAACTTTAAGCCCCTCAAAAAAGTTATGACTTATTCCGGCAATATCGAGGGGCAAGTCATGTTTGCCATGACAGAGGAGGTGGATCTGTCGGATCTCATGGGCGCCTTTATCGGAGATTTAAGCGGGCAGAACACGCACTATATTTTGCCTTCATCGGCGGATGTCCACTTCAGGATGCACTATGACCAATACATTCGTGAACAGATATTGGACAACGGTCGCTGGACGCGCACGGGAAGATCCGCGTTCGATGTCTTGTTCTATGCCATGGATAACAATGTTCGTACCGATTTGTTTCATATTTACGCAAACGATGTCAGTTTCAACACTTCCAGCCCAATTGAAGAGCTGGGTTATGTATGGGTGGATCTGATTTGTATCGAAGATATGCCCCGCATGAAGATACGAGAAGACTATTTCTTAGAGTATTTCTACCAATACATGGGCAACCATATTACCGATGAAGACACCATTACGCTGGGCTTTACGGACATTATCAAAGAGCTTATGGAAGACTCTTATGTTGTTTTCGAGCCTGATGTTATAAGAGTCACTACCTCCAACAAGTTTTTACAAAATTTATTTGGAGTAGACGACCTTTTGGGCACCATGGCGATACAAGTCGGGTTTGTGCAAAGGGTAAAGAACATCGACGAACTCGAGGTGTATTTTGCAATGTATTCCGTAGACGAACTGGACAACATTTCCGGTACCAGCCCGTACACGGTAAAGCTGCACGATACCGTTAAGGTCTATTTCGACTACGGTACCCGTATCGAAACCAAAGACATGAAATTCAAATACGACCCCGATTCTATCGCGGTAGTGAATAATAAGCGTTATTATTATCCCGCCTTCGACGGGCTGTTTATGGGAGTGGCGAGAAGCTATACGGTCACCATTACCGGTATCGAAGACGCCCAGCGCTCCGAAATTGTCGATCTGGTCGACAACGCAGAAACTTGGGAGCCTCTGCCCGTCCGAGAACTGCCCGACAAGGTGATGGCCTATTATGGTACTAGTACCTACGCTTACGAGTATGACGATAAGGTGCAATACAACTTTTTGGGGTATTACGACAAAACGCTGGATTATTATATTATTCCCAACCAACAAGGCTACGAAATTTTGTACGACGCGCGCAACGATGTCTTTATCGTCGACCTCGGCGACAATTACAAATACGACAAACTGTTCGAGGTCATCCGCGAAGACGAAACGGTGTACCTGAAGCAAATCACTACGGACGAAGGCATCTCTTTGCTTTACGACATTGGCAGTCATTATGCGGGGTATTATGTGGTACAAAATATGCCCATAAGCATTTTGTATTACTATCCCGGCGGCGTAGAGATTATCAAAAAGCGGCAGGATGTCGTCAACAAAAACCTAGGCACAGTGACGCAGTATTTGCGCAAAGAAGGGTTTTATTTGGTAGAAGAAGAAACCCAAATTAAAACAGCCGAAGCGCTGCTTAAAGACGGCGGATTGGTAATGGCTATCACACAAGATAAAAAATTCAACCAAAACGCGAGCGGCACCACTTTTACAAAGGTGACGATGCAATACGACATGGGCAGCGGTTTCTTTGTGGTACAAAATATTACCAACCATAACGGCGCCGCGCTTACTCCAGAGTACACCGTATTGTATAGTCCCGTGGGCGGCGCCCAAATGTATACTGCCGAAGAAGTTTCGGCGGAATCTGAGGTAGATCCCACCCGCAACGAAACCAAACTTGTGGTAAGCGATTTCTTCTTGTTCGACCCCACCGAAAATACCGATGCATCCATAAGAAGCGTATTGACGGACCGCAGAACGCAACTGATATCTATGTTAGGTTACGATTCGATTGTAACCGGCTGTTACCATGTTACTGACCGCGACTATTTGATGCATTACGATATGCAAACGGGATATTATGTGTACGATATGGTCTCGGGCTATTCCAGATACACGGTAGTTTACGATAATAACAGATATTATATTAACAAAGACGAAACCACCGCAAGGGCCGTCGAACAACTGATGGGTGTAACGAATGTGTTGGTAGATAAAGGTGTCGCAATCAATTGGGATACGATAGGCCGCAAGTACAACGAGTGGAGCGATGTCCAAAAAACCGTCCCAAGCTTTAGTAAGGTAGACTGGAGCAATCGCCAGTGGGATAGTGTCGAATGGGGAGAAATGCCCGTACAGGTAGACGAAAACGGCTACTTCATCGCGCCTCTTACCGGCGGGATTTACTTGGTGGAGGTATCGATAGGCAAGGGCATGATGGCGACTTTCCAAAAGCATATCGTTCTGCAAATCCTTAACCGCACGGTGGATACCGAAAGCTATGTCAATGTGACCGTCGATGTCGGCGCGAACGCCGAAACCTTCCCCTTTACCGATCCCCAAGCGACACCCACCCAAAAGGTGATCGCTCCCGTCATTAACGACGGAACAGCGGTGCAGATAGACCCGTACGGTTATATCTTGCTTAAGGCGGATTATGTAAAGAGAGGACTCATTCCCTCCGAGTTCATCACTTGGCTTTTCCAAAAATACGAAGTAAGAATCGACTTTACCGTTATCTTCGGTGACGAAAGAGATACCGCCCCCGAAATAGGGCATATGAACTGGTATTTCGACGACCCGAGAGGCTCGCAAATTTATTTTAGAGAGCAGGATATCAGCAACAGAGTCAGGGAGGACACCAAAGATACGACCTATCTGTATACCGTATTCGAAGGGCAGGTAATCGCGCTCAAACTGGAGGTATTGCCCCGCACAATCGATTATCTAAAGTTCGACGGAGAACAATATAACGGGACTTATACCGTGGATGCCATCATCGAAAGCACTTACGAGATTCCCCAAACGCCCGTGATTTGCTTTAAAGAACTAGACCAAAATGGCAATCCTTACACGCTGGACCTCAATAATTTCGGCCATATCGCAAGTACCGTGTTTGGCGGATTTTATAACGATTTCGGCATCAGTGTGACGAGCATAGAGCTAGGCTCTCTAATATCGCCGCTAACGGGCTATCTTAACTGGTCTCATCCCGTGGCAAACAATGTTAAATTGGTGAATGTAGAATCCGAACCAAGGGAGTTGGGCGACCTCAATAATAACGGAATCATAGAGTATCCTTACGAAATAAGAGATATGGTCAAACCCTTTATCGGCTCCACTTCCGATGTCAATAGCTCTTTCCTAGACATACAAGGCTATGTGGATCCCGCAAGAACTTGGTTTACCCAAGATTGGTTTGCCTCCGAAATTGTGACCGTTATCGTGTTGATGCCCAATAAAGAAGTAGATAGCATTTCTTACACTGTCGAGGGGCAGGATACTTATCATGTGTCCGATATCAACGCGCAAGGGGGTACTGCCAACGGCCTATACAATCTGGATCCGTTCGACAGCGCTACTTGGACACTGCCGCAATATGTGACGGTCAGGTTCCGCAACAACGACGACAATTATTATACGATGGCGTATCCCGTCGTATGGGACGAAGATGCGAATGTCGTTAGGGACAGCAACGGCAATGCCACTTTCAGAAATATTGATGTGGACGAGACGTATTTTGTCGTATCCACACGCATCGGTAACGAAAGACTGGGTTATATCGAATTAAGATTGCTGGTGCATAATCTTTCGGGACACATCGAGTCTTATGTGTTCTTGGGCGAAACCGGCAACCTGCTGGCAGGCTCTATGGAAGCGGGTCCTTCCCTATCTACGCCGCAAGGCAACGCCTATGTTTATCAAGTCAACACCTATGCGGGGTTTGAAATCCCCTCTAGCATAAGGATTCTGTTTACGGACGGTACCGTAAGAACTTATGCCGCCCGTTGGGAAGAAAATCTCCCTTGGGTACAGGGACAGGATATCGTCGTAAACGCCGTTATCGGTATGGTGCAGACAACAACAATTCCGTTGATTTTCAGTATCGAAGAGCGTACCGTTAGCAATATTACGCTTAACAATCACAATCCCGATACCGAAACACTTGCAATCAACATCCCCGAAAGAGTCATTGATGTAAGCGGAGTAACGATAGCAAATGGCTTGATAAACGGTCGGACACCCTACGAGTATTTGTTCTATCTGTTCTCGTTAGTGACCCTCGAATTCACCGAAACGCCGGATCCCATCGTCTTGACCAACGCGATATTAAGTGTTTCGGACGAAATCTTTAAGACTTTCGATACCCAAAAAATCATTTCCCCAAGCGGACAAACCTTTACCATTCAACTGGGGCAAGGCCCCGGCGCGGATGACTGTACGGTTGTCTTTAAGGCTTCGGGTGTCAAGGAAATCACAGGCTATACCGTTGTAGGAGATACCGAGCAAAGTGGCAATTACCCGATGTATGACTTCCGTATTTACAACGACGAAAATGTTATGAGTTACCCCGACGGATTTGCAATCGGAGACGAGCTTATCATTCTTGTGGCATACAGCGACGGAACGACTCAAGAGTTCAGCGCGGCAACCGTGCCCGTAACCCAATGGGTGGTTTCCAAACCCGCGGACTTTACTGTAGACGGACAACCTGTCAGCGAGGAAGCCGTTACCATGCTCGGGATTTCCGAAGGCGATGTGCTGGAAGTCATCCCCGCGATTGTATTGGATGACGGCGGTATTCTATGGGTGTCGGCAATGTTGCCCGACGGCTCGCGCATCTATGTGCGGCTTATGGCAGTTTGTCCCACCATCACCGACAACTTTAGCAGCGACCAATACTACGGAGATTACCCCATCGTTAACGGTGTTATCACCATCACCGATTATTATAAAGTGTATCCTATCACAAGCAATCTGACGGTAGATAAACTGCCTACTTCCATTAAAGTGCACAATGTTGGAGAGGATATTGCGGGCGGCATCTCGGTAGAAAATATCGTGTGGACTTTCGTCAATAACGCGCCCACAATGTTAAGCATGATATCGTATACGGGAATCGACAAATTCTTGCTTGCCACCGCGTATATTTGGGGCAACAGGGTCGAACTTTATCTGGAAGTAAAGGACTGCACGGTTGCCTCCATCAGCTATAGCGATATCGACTCTACCAAAGATTTTTCGGGACAGCTGAATGTTGGGACCGGAAAGATTACCGTTTACTTCGACGCTTACCATAACAGCGGATATAACGGATATTTCGACCTTCCCGACAACCTTACCGTGCATTTTGCGGGCGGCGGATCGCACACGCTTGACAGCAACAGCTATTATATCAGCGGTTTAACCCAGAGCATTAGCACGCTGACTTATAACTATATGGGCTACAGTCTGGACGGCTTTGTCACCCCTGCCGAGAAGTATGCCGCGATGCGCTTCTCGATGCCCGACGCATACCAAAGCGTGTTCTTTGATATCGTGTTCTACGATAAGACGGTTACGAGGGTGATTGTGGGCAGCACAATCGAAGACCCCAACCCCGCGGGCACTTATACGATAGACCCCTACGGCGACAACATTGCGGTCCCCGATAATGTACATATTATCTTCGAAGAAGGCGCGCCGCTCGACTTTACAACGACATGGACTTATCCTGCCGATTACGAAGTCAAGTACGACACCTACCGCAGAGTGTTGCAATATGGCGCGGGCTATTTCGCAATAGAGTCTTATTTAGATTATTTGGGGTTAGACAACCAGAGGCTGGATGTCGATGTTTATATCATAGACAGAGTCATCGAGACCTGGAGGATATCGGAAGATGTCACGCAGGTTGATTATTCCGAACAGTACAGCGGACAGCCGGGGGCTCTTGCCGCCAACCCCAATTCTTATAAACTGTTCGAGGATCCGTTTACGGCCAGAGCGACCGATCTCCCGCAGCATTTGCTCTATACGGGAGAAACCCATAATGACCTCAAGAGTTTGGATATCGTTTGGAACTTTACAAATGCAGACATCAGCAGCGGCGGTACGCTGGTGCGTGACAGCTTTGACAAATACGGTATCGTATATACCGGTTATCTCAAGAACAGCGAAGTCGGGCAACCGATTACAATAAGGGTGTACATTTCCAGATGGGAATACCAAGGCATCCGCAAAAAGCTGGGCGGCGTGTATCAACTGATGAGTGAAGAGGTGCGGTTCTTCTTCTCGCATCTCACAGGACAATCCACCGAGGAGGCATACGAGATTATTATCAAGAAGACGACGCCTTCTATCAATTCGCCATCGACTACCGTAGAGAATATCAATATCGAATTTTATCCCGAAGACAGAAGTGTGACCGGATACAAAGAAGATTACCGCATTATTTGGGATGCCGAGGCAAAGACGGCGGCTTCCAGACCGGGAGTTATCCAAAGTCAAGGTTATTTCTATCTTGCCAACAAACTAAGAGACATCAAAATTTATCCTAACAGAGTGTCTTATTATCAGTTTGAAACCCCGTTAATTACTTCGCTCGATATGGGATACGGATACGGCGACGAAAACAGAGCAATCTTTGTCGTTAACCCCTTCGATTTCTATTATGAGATGACCGAAGATAACAAGAATAACAATTATTACTATATTACAGCCAATGCCAAAGGAACCAAAGGGCAGGTGGCGGATACCGATATGGGTGAAGTAAGAGTGCTGTTTAATCGGTACGATTTTGCCGATCCCGCTTCGCTGTCGCAGTATGTCAAAGGCGGCATTTACGCAGGCTATACCGTTATCGTCGAATACAAAGAAGAGATAGACAATGACGACTATATCCACAATCAACAGTTTGATATCATGTTGGTATTCCTTGATATGTCCCCAACGGAGGTCTTAACAATGACAAAAGACCAGTTGGAAACCACAGATCCGCCATTGGATTTAGAATCATTGGTGAAAACAACTTACCTTTTGGATAGCTATAGCAGCGCCCCGTATAATCCTTACCGCGAAAATTACGCTGCGGTGATGGGTGCGCTCAATTTGGCGGCGTATAAATTTTATCATGACGAACTAGGTAATCTTGACTCCAGCAAATATATATTCCAATACAGAATTACTTGGCAATACACACCGGAAGAGTTGAGAGCAATTGCCGCGGGGTTGACGCAAAATCTGACGGTTTATTCAACGCATATTTTGGTTAACGGCAGATTGTACGCAAGCAATTGCGTGAAATTGATCATAGAAGTCGAAGAATAGAAGCCCGGCACATGGAGGTCGTATGAAAGTTCTTAAATATTTATTGTTATTGCTTATTGTGTTTGCTATTGCGCTCTCTCTTGTCGCATGCAATGACGACAACGGAGGGACGCCTACTGTGCCGGGAGGCAATAACGATAACCCCAAAACCGTTTGGGACAGAAATGAGGTGAACGAAAAAATTACCGTTGGGCTTCGTAATGCGGGTAGCGGAATCGCAAACCAAACCGAAGGCGTAAGACATGTTGTGTCTCAGTACGATTTGCTGGTCGATATTGTCAATATGACCTTCTATTACGAGGCCAATTATAACCTTACAAGAGCGGAAGACAGCGAGATTCTGTTCCGCATTTTCAACAACCAATTTGAAGCAAACGAACTGTTTATTTATTACAAAGACGGCACGCTCTATTACGAAATTAACGGCAATAAAAGCAAGATTGTCGGGTTCGGCAATACCAGCAATTTCGATTCATTTTATCGGGCAATGACGGCGATTGATGCGGGAAGCTATTATTTTTCGGAAGATTTTGCGTATTATGTGACAAACGGCGTACCGATTACGCGCAATATCAGCATTATACCTATCGGCAATAACAAAGAAAGCATCTTATTCTCGGATGTCAATCTCAATGTTGCGGTCATCCCCGTAATGGACGAAAACAATCAACCCACCACTATCAATATAAGAGAATATATTAACGG
>JAQVTZ010000063.1 GCA_028699795.1 Clostridia bacterium
CTGTTTTAGATGTTACAGGGGTAAAGGTTCACCCCCACATGCGTGGGGCAGACCTATCCCACACGCCCCAAATTGCTCCGTAAGCGGGTTCACCCCCACATGCGTGGGGCAGACGACAGAGCGCTCGCTCTTAAGCGCAAGGGCGACGGTTCACCCCCACATGCGTGGGGCAGACTACACCGCAGTACACTTTTCCTTTGAGCAAATAGGTTCACCCCCACATGCGTGGGGCAGACCAGCCCGACCGAAACGGGAAATTGTGCTGTCCGGGTTCACCCCCACATGCGTGGGGCAGACAGTCTCTTTCTTTTGGTAGTCTAATTGATAGCAGGTTCACCCCCACATGCGTGGGGCAGACACTTAAATTGTGCTTTTTCATCGTTATTTTGCCATTTTTAACCTTCCATTTTGGTAGCGACAAAAGACAAGCCCTCAAAATCTACAATGTATCTTCTGGGTGTGCCTGTCATCTTCATAGAATAACCTTGTTCGGTATTGTCGGAATACACCATTAATGCCGAAGTTTCCATGCTCTTGCTATCTTCTACTTTTTGCCATATTTTTTCTCTGATAAGGGCATTGACATTTCCGACAAATACACCTGCTTTTGCTTCGATAAGCCATTTTGATATTTCGCCCTTTTCTCCTTCCGGCATATTTTCGACTGCTAAGACAACCATTATTCTTTTTCTCCGCTAAAATTTTTGCCGCCTTTTATTTTGTTGTTGTCCCCATCCCATAAAGCCGTATCGGGGTCTAAATCCTGTTCTTTGTACTCATCAAACAAATATGCGATATCTTTTGCGATTCTTTTTAGGAGTTTTTTATCCTTAAACATGTTTCTGCATTTAATCCTTACATCTCGATTGATATCGGTAGAAAAGTTCTTGCCTACTACTTCAAATGCGGCGGGAGCTATGGTATCCATTTTGTATAAATCGGCAATATCATATACAAACGATAACATACGCCCTGTATGGATAAATCCGAGTGTGGGGGAATAACCCAATGACACAATGGCGGAGTGACATAAACCGTATAGACACGAGTTGCCCACTGACAATGCTTGGTTGATGCCGCTGCCCATAGACATATCGGATAAATCGTAGTCCCGTCCGTACCATCGAACTTGATAAATTTTAGAGAGCGTCTTATAAGTTTCTCTCACCCGTATGCCTTCTATCCCGCGCAAGGCTTTTAAATCAAGCCCTTCCAAAGGCATTTGCGGAAATCTAAGCTTATACATACGCCTAACGACTTCCATATGCAAAGTCGGATTTTGGTGATACTCAGCCTGCTTAAGAAGTCTTTCACCGCTATGTGTTTCCCCAATCCCGATTGCATAAAATCGTACGCCGTGTTCGCCGCACCACTCTACAGTGCAACCGTTTTGAGAAATTACGCACATTGCCGCATGCGTGACTGTTGTCCCTGGTCCCAGCATGAGTACCGTAAGAGAAGAAACGGGAAGAGGCACGCGATCGTCTTCCCTGATAACAACAAGTGAATTATTATCCCTTTCGACAATCGCGCGCTCTATGTAAATGTAACTTAAACTTTCCGATAATTTGGAAAGCGAATGCATATCCGTTCTCATGACGGGTTAGACAATAACAGCATTCCGCAACCGAAAGCCTTTTCGGCCCCTATCCCGTTTTGGTATGCGTTTCTAAATTTTTCTTGGTCTATAATTCTTAACAAGCCTTGAAACACGACACTTTGGTAACCGCCGTTTTTAATTCTATTATCGGCACCCTTTTGTTCGAAAAAAGACACTACTTGGAAACCGTTTTGCATCGCTTTATCCATAAGCCATTTTTCACGGTCTGCCTCTTTGCCCAAAAACACTCTTTTGCTGTTTTTGCAATCTAGAACTTTTACCTTTTTAGAAGGCATCGCCATAAGATTAAAATGCAAAACCCTGCCTTCGGAAAAAGACTTCGCTATATCGGTGATTTCTTTTGGGGAGCCTTCTTGCTTTACAAAACCTTGGGGCATATCCGAGAACGGTTTTTCTGCGGAAGATACATAAAGTTTGCAAACGCGTCCTGTCGTAATTAACCGAAATAATACGCCCATATCTTGCCGCGGAACTTTGCTGTCGATAAATCTAAATGCTGACATAACGGTGCGGTGCATTTCATACGCATTACGAAGTGCCCGTCGCACCTCGGGATATCTTAAATCTAAAATATAACATGACAAAAACATTCATTATCCTCCCAAATACTTTACATCTACTCTGCGGTATCCGTACTCTCGCATGTCGTTTATTGCGATTTCATCTTGACGGATATGCAGGCCGTTTTCAGATTCGATTTCGCAATAACAATTGGCGGTATCCTCTTTTCTATCCCGCATACGCTTTTCGGCCAAAGGATAACGGCATAAGGCATCGGCAACAGAAGTGTACTCCTCGGTAAGAGCTTCAAAAACAGGTCGGGACGGCACACAGCATTTTGTACCCAAATAGACAGGGAAAACGGGATCGCAAAGAGCTTTTGCCGCATTCTCCAAAACACTCTCGTCGCCGGACAAGACAACCGTATAGCAGGCATCTTGAATATAGTGTCTATAAGTCAAAAGCCCACCCTCACCTGTACGCTGTTTATATGCAGAATTACAGAGATGACCGATATAAGGGTTGCTGTTGGATGATACAATTTGCAAGTCGGTAAGGAAATAGCCTCTTCGATCCGCTCTGACCCCCATATTAAGTCTTTTTGAAAGCTCTACGATTTTTTTATCGCCTCGTTTCAATCCCATAGCACAGGAAATCAATCCTATTACGCCGGACTTGGTGGGTACAATGTGTGTGTCTCTGTCATTCCACAAAGAGCGCAACCCCCACTTCATCAGCGGCGCTTCCAGACGCATAATAAGAAGTTTCATGAGGACACCTCCTATTCTATCCAAGAAGCTGTCAGTGTTTTTATCTCGTTTAAAGAAGATGCTTGTTTTGCGTTTTGCGGCAAATTGGACTCGTTCATATCGAACCAGATACGCTCTGTTATGCCCGTATCGAATTTTTTGTCGGTTTTGTCTATTTCTGCGGCAAGGCGTTTCGCGCTTTCGATACTGTAGTTGTTATAAACGGGTTCTTCAAAAGCGTTAGCGTAGCTTACGGGGATTTTCTTGCTTTTCTTTTCTAAGCAAATAACGCTCGGCAAAGAATGCGCGGCAAAACTGTTTTGCTTTCCCGAAGGTCCGCTGTATACCATTGCTTCAATAAGCGACTCAATGAGCATCGGCAATTTTGCCAAAGCCTCGGGTGATGACTTCAGATTGCGTTTGAGTTGGTCGATATCCAAAGCGGCATACTCATAATAACAGCAAGAATTGAAATCGCAATCTCCGAGATGCCCCGCTCCCGCGTCTTCTCTGTAAACTGCCGATAGGTCATCGACCGCGGTAAAGTAATCACTTTCTTGATTGACACGGTTGGTAGACAAGGCGTGCGCCACTTGAAGGGACGCGTCGACATCGGCGAATTTGTTATCCGTTACCATCCTGCCGAACAAAGCGATATCCAAAGTAATCGGACGGATGGCGGCGGTACTGTCGAGTTTTTTTATCTCTTCGTTTAATTTTTTAACATCGCCTTCCGCATTAAGGACCGCCTGCACGCAAGCATCGATATCTTCTTTCGAGAAAAACATCAGCTGTGCGGTTTTGCTGTCGTTTCTGTCTTTAGGGTCACTTGTTCCGTCGTTATCGTCACCTTTTTTGGGTTTGTTGTCGCTTTTGCCGAGTTTTGCAAAAAGGCTTTTGTTTTTTGCTGCAAAAGCATAGTTCGCTTCGTCCCCGAGATCCTTCAGTTTTTCTACCACAAGTTCGGGAAGATACTGCGTTCTGATTCCGTAAGAATCCAGCGTTTTAAAAGCTTCGGAGTTTCTCCAGGCTCTTTTTAAGCATTGGGAAGAAATGCGTCCCCGTTGGGTGCCTGCAAACATTGCGGTTTTGGGCGCGCCGATTTCGTCGCGGTTGAGATTGCTTGCGGCATAGTTGCGTAAAATGTGAAATTGAATCATTGACATAATTGTCCTCCGTAATTTATTTATTATTTTCGTGAAAGAATTCTTTGGTTAAACCGAGGCGGTATTTCCACCAATCGGATAATGCGGGATATATTTCGTTGATATCCGGGAGATATCCTTTGGAAACGGTATAGCGCACCAAACGCGAATATTTGGTGTGAAAAAACCCGTCCCTGTCTATTGATTTGTTGCTTAACAAAGCCTTTACTCTGCTTTCGGAAACTTCGGCTTGTTTGAGACAATTTGCAAAAGACTTTTTCCCGTTTCCATAATGCAAAATGTAAGCAATCGCACACGCGGCAAGGTATGCGGTTTCTTCTTTTTTTACATCCTTAGGGCATATTTTATAGAATGCCGCGAGCGCCGCACCGCTTGCTTCGGTAAGCGTGCCGCTGAATGCCCTTCTTAGTGCGGTAAGGTCTCCTTTGCTCAGTGTTTTTACCCGTTCGGCAAAATAACTGACGGAATTATCGGGTTCGTTTTTTGACATCTCTGTTGCTGTCATCTGCATATCCTCCTCTTTTTAAAATATAGTGCATTTTTTTGATTGCATTGTTTCTTAACTTGTTTTTTAAGATAAGCGTTTCGACATTTTCGTCGCTTACGGTATCCAAAACCGTTTTTAATGATCTGTAAACCGCGCTTTGGAATTTATCGTATAAAAAATCGTTAATATCTTTTTCCCATTCCGCCTTATCGGTATCTGCGTTTGCCAACATCGTCACAAGCTCATCTTCGATTATTTGTCTTACCTCGGATAAAAACAGTTCCGAAAATGCTTGAGGTAAAACTTTGCCGAAAGGGTTTACCTCATCCTTGCTGCCGTTACCGCTAAGCTGTCTTTGCGTTCGCTTAAGAGCGTTGCCGCACTCTTTTGAAATATTGTCCGATACCTCTACGGCTTTTGCGTAGCAAGCGCGTTTCAGGTTATCGGATAACAAGATGACAGGTATTTTGAGTTCTTCTGTAAATTGCGTTACCGCCATAAAAACAGTACCTTTTAATTCACAATATTTTACATATGCAATCAAATCGGTATATTTCTTATCCAAATCGCGGTAATCCCATTCATATAAGATATTTAACGCATTGGGTTCGATGATGAGCGGCATATCTCTCCATATTGCCCGTCCGTTTTTTGCTTTAAGCGCTATCCTTTCTTGTTGTTTCATAGTATAAGCAACATTAGGGTCTTTCCAAATCGCTTCTTTGTAATTCACGCCTTCTTCCATTACAACAAAACCGATAGGTTCCTTTTCAGAGGAAATGAGTTGCAGTTTCAACGGCGCCGAAAACAATGCATGCAAATAAGAAGGTGTTACAATAGATTGCTCCGAAAATAAATTCTTATCTCTCCAAATCGGTAAACCATAATCATTTTCGCGGTACTGTGATTTTGCCGTCATACTTAATACCAGCGTTTCAAATAATGAGTCGCCGTTATAGAGGAAATATATTGGCGGAGCGCCGTTTATCCCCGTGGTTACTTTTTTGCCCCGTTTGTGTTTTTCATAAAGCGGTATCGCGCATAATGCTTGTAAGCATCTTGCAGGGCTAAATAGATAATAATCTTCTGCGTTATGTAAGAAATGCGGCACATTATTGCCCGTCGGCAAATGATCGAAAAGGTTTGCTACAGGTTTTTTTTCTAGTTTGTCTTGGTTGGGAAACGCGTACTGCAAAAACGGTTTTTTAGTATCGAATAAGTCGAAACTGCAGCCCTCTTCCATACACATTTTGTGATACTCGTCAAGCTTATTTGCCTCAATTTGCCCGCTATGGTAAAGCGCGTCCAAATCGTCCGGCCATTCGGGTCTGTAAACGTCTGTAAGAAAAGTAATCAACAGCCGTTGTATGCCGAAAGTTTCGGTTGGTGTCGCGGCGCGAACCGCCCGAATTCGATGGGCATCTCGTAAGGTTTCGAAAATGCCCGCCATTTGCTTTTTGCCGTCCATTGTTTCTATGGGAATCCACGGCTCTTCCCATGCGTCAAATTTGTTAATCATCGTACCTCCTTAATCCGTATTCTTCATCTATACTATAGTTGGTTGTAATCGGTTGCCCGTTTTTTGAAAATTGTAATGTGAATTCGTTCTCCCCTTTGATTGCATAGATTCCTCTAAGATATCCGCCGCATGCAAAAAGCGAATCTGTAATTAGCGTGCAAAAGTTTTTTATCCCCACCGAAACGGAGCAATTCATTACCTTTGCGGCATGGTCTTTGTCGGGGTTGGTGAGCGAATCGGGGTCCCATAAACAACTCGGCAGCAACGCAATGCGCGCATTGTTTCCGCCCAATCTGGTTACCGCATCGGAGCAAAGAAGATTATTATCGGTTTCATCAAAATAATCGCCGCTTCCCATAGGGGAAAAGTGGTCGGGGGAAGGGGCGGGAAAGACGACATTTTTTGCCTTACCTTCCATAACGGCTTGTTCGGAGCGTAATCGGACCCAATCTTCATAACCCGCTTCGTTTGGTTCGGGGATCTTCCCATAAACCTCTTCGATAAGCGGTCTGATGTCCTCGGGAATCTTGACTTTATTTATCTTAGAAATACTCTTTTGTGTTTGCTCCGATATCAAAGAATTGTAAACTCTTTCGATGCCGTAATCTTTCACATCCTCTCCGTTTATCAATACTGTAAACTTCGGATTCTTTACGCCCTGCGGTCTTGCTCTGTTATGCCGATGCAACCTCCCCGCTCTTTGCAGCAAAAGGTCCATAGGCGCAAGCGCGCTAATCATGTAATCAAAATCGACATCCAAGCTTTGTTCTACTACCTGAGTCGCAACCAGCAACGCTTTTTTTGGACGGTTCCCTTCTTCTTTGCCGAAAGTACGAATACAGCGCTCTTCGATATTTTTTCTGTCTTTTGCCAAGAACTTAGAGTGAAACAATATAACGGAAGTCTCGTTATCGGCTAACGATTTTGCCGCGGCGTAAACCTCTTGCGCATCCTTGACCGTATTCATTATAACGCAGGCGCATCCTCCGTCTTTAATAGCACTTATAGCGCGCTTTGCCGTATCGAGACTGTCTTTATATATGACATTTTCCCATGTTATTTTTTTATTTATGTACGACCCTTCTACGGGTATTTCGCAGACCCCGCCGCCTTGTCCTATAGAAGTAATGAGCGGATATGCTTGCGATAGCCGTTCAGACTTGCCGCCGTATGCAGACAAGAGCTTTTCTTTGAGCTTGCGCGGAAGAGTCGCAGATAACATGATGACAGGAACATCCAGCGCCGCGCACCACTCCAATAACCTGAAAATGATTGTTTGCATATAGGTGTCATAGGCATGCACTTCGTCTATAATCAATACTTTATTGTTTAGTCCCAAAAGCCTGAGAACACCTTGTTTAATTCTTAGTACAGACATCATTGCTTGGTCTACGGTTCCTACCGCATAATTGGATAATAACGACCTCTTGGTGGGCGCGAACCATGATTTGTCTATTTCTTCCGACTGTTTTATTTCTTGTTCCAACCATGCTTCGGAGTGTACGAGACGGGCTTTGCCGATTCCGTTTTTTGATAATAAATCCGATACTCGGCTTTCCATCTGTCTTGCGGTCGCCATCGTCGGTAACGCTACATAAAACCCGCTTTTGTCTGTCAACGATAAAATTTGGGAGGCTAGATAAAGTGCCGCTTCTGTTTTTCCTTCTCCCATGGGCGCCTCTATGATAATTACATAGGGCACATTGTTTTGGAATCTTTTTGCGAAAACTTCGCATTGTTCTTGCAACGGACGCAAAGAAGAGAGTTCGAATAATTGCGAGATAGACTTGGACGGCGCTTTTCTTTTTTCAAATAAGAATTCTATCCCGTCATACAATCCGCCCGAAACAAGCCAATCTGCCAGTATGACCAACCCCCAAAGCATGGTACAAACAGCGTCGCCTACTTGAAATGAAATATCCGATAACTTTATTCCGAATCCTTTTTCGAGCTCTTCAACTAAGGCGTTTTGTGACGCGATCCAATCGGATTGTTTTGGCGATGGATCTGTATAAGAATCGGATTTTTGATGATGCAGTCTTAAAATCTTGGCAATTGCTTTGGCGGTTTCGTTATTTACAAATCTCTGTTTATTGTTTAAAATAATTTTCTCGGTACCGATCTCGTGTCTATATTCTTTTTCATTATAGAGCAGATAGCCGTTTTGCATCAACTCATCGCAATAAGGGATAATGCCTACTCCTTTTCTTTGGAAATTGGGGTGGCACTTCCCCACATCGTGCAACGCTGTAAGTAAGCAAACGGAATTTCTGTCTATTATCTTGTTATTGACAACACCTAAGTCCCATAAAACACCGGCGGCTTTTCCCGCTTGCACACAATGATCGTAAAGACTTACAAAAGGCTCTGTTTTTGCAAATAGTTTGAATACATTTATCATTTGTACACCCTTATCGCATCTATCCTATTTTTAAACGCTTATAATTTGTTACACAAATGCTCTTTTCGTTTTGTTATTTGTTTTGACCATATCATCATTATATTTAATTAAGTATAGCATAAGACAACAAAAAATCACAGTTTAAATGAAAATGAAAATCCGTTAATCACATTATATACTATTTGGTGTACACAAAAATGGACAATTAAAACTTTTTTTATATAGGATGTTTTTTGATTTAGGGAATAGCCCTATATTTACAATATTATATTGATGATACGATTAACAAAAGCCGTAAAGAAAAAGAGTGGCTATTTAGAATGGGGTTCTCTTTTAGGTTAAACCGTATAAAAAGCATATTGAATGAAAATCCGGATAATGAATTTTTAAAAAAAGAATTAGTTTGGTTAGAGAAATCAATTGAAACCCTAAGTGAATCATTTTATTCAAAAGGGCACTATTATTCCGTAAGAGCATTTATAGCTATAGGCAGTGTTTAATTAAGGAACACTTCATAAAAGCGTACAAACGGTTGCACCGTTTGACGGTTGGGTGTCTTTTCCGTCCAAATCCGTCTTTTCCCTTGATTCGCATCCCAATACGCCTCTTCGAAAAGCCACCGTATCTGGACAAAAATTCATCAAATCCAGCTCGAAGTATTTATGAAGTGATTCCTTAATTGAAAAGATATATTCGCAGCAGCAAAGGACCCACTTCCGCAGGCGTTGTCAGGCACAGTTTCACCGAAGTTTGTATAGGTATTTTACAAGAGATTGAGAAAACAAAAAGCCGAGTAAAACTCTCGGCTTTTGGCGCGCCTTAAGGAACTCGAATCCCTAACCTTTGGTTCCGTAGTTCTAGACGAAATATAAAAATATCTTTCCCATAGCAAAATACTAAACTATTATATATATTATCTTTATTAGAGTATATAACATATTGTTCCGTTTAGTGCCTTACATTTTCTGGTATAAAATTTCTTGCAATTTTCTGCGGGTGACTCGCGGGTGACTTTTTTATTTAGGTTATTACAAATTTTAAATGCAACATACACAAAATTTGTAAATTCTGTTTTCATTTCATGTTGACAGGTTATAATTATATATGATAAACTATATTTAATTTGGAAAAAAATGGAAAAGGTTTCGTATGGTAACAGAGTTTGGAAAGTTCTTACGGGTTTTAAGAATTCAAAATAATGATACAGCCAGACAGATGGCGGAAAAACTGAATCTCTCGCCTTCTTATTTGTCTGCCATAGAAACCGG
>JAQVTZ010000064.1 GCA_028699795.1 Clostridia bacterium
TAGAATAGGGTCTGGCATAACGGTTTCGATATCGACATAATCGCTTGCCGTCTCGGACCAAATGAAGCCTGAGGTGCGGTAATATTGGTTGGAGAGGTCGGCATCTTGTAAAGTGATGATTTCGACTGCCTCCGTATAAGTATTCGTGTATGTGACGGGTTGTCCCTCCACCAAACAGGAATAACTCACACTTGCCGAAACAAAAACTGTTTGCGGCGCACCGGTCTCTACCGTAAGATAGTAGACTCCACCCGATTCGCTGATGGTATAAAAGTTGTTCTCTTCTCCTATTTCGCTCCAACTGAGGTCGTAGATTCTGTCATATCCCTTTAGCTGGAATGTTGAAGGCAACGCCTTAGGCACATTGACTTGATAAAGTTCTAACGCGAGATATTCTTTAAATACGGTACTGACATAACTGTAAGCGGAAAAATCCGTAAGTCCCGGACTGTCCAGCACAAGACGCCTGTATTGGTCCATATTGAAGTTGGCATAGTTAATATTGCTGTAATTTGCCGACAATCTTGTAAGAGAATCGTAAAGGTCGTGCAGCACATCGAGATTCGCATAGCGGTTGGCGTTAATGGTAAGATCGGATAGGTTCGGCATTGATGCAAGAGACAGGTATTGCTCGTCTGATAAATCCATGGCGTATTGCAAGTCCATAATTTCCAGTACTTGATGGAGAGAGGTATAAAAAGTTCCCGTTCCGTCGCCGTCAAACTCAAGTCCGTCTTTAAGATTCGTAAGATTATAATTTCTTTGAAGCCCCAAACGCACCAATTCGGTGTCCGCGCGAATGAGAAGCGAAGGGAACTTGTCCATGGTTCCGGTATTGAAAATCCAAACGCTCGTCCTGTAAAATAACTCGATTCCCGTGATATCGTCTATCATTCTGTTGGTAACCCAACGGGTCCCCGTCCAGTTGCTTCTTTCGCCAAACGACATCACGCCGTCCCTCGGGGAGTTGTCTCTTTGTGAGAAAACATAGTTCCTCAGATGCGCATCGGGAATTAAATCGGTCGCATAGATTGTATAGATATCGCCATTGGTCGCATCGTTATGAGAGTATGTCGCCGTATATCCGTAAGTTTGGGTATAGGCGGTAGCCTCTTGGGCTAAAAGTTCTACCTTTAGGTCCGCATCCTCATAGTTTCCCTGCATCGAAAGCCCCACATAAATCATTCTTGTGATTGAGTGTCCCGTTGTGCTCATCACAGTATACACCTGCATCTTGATAAAGTGATTGGTCGCGGCAAGTTCGGTGCTGATACTCTCTACAATACCCGCCGAAGTAACGGTTATCGCATTGCTGCTGCCGTGTCTCACCCAATAAATCGGATAGCTTGTGCTGTTATAATCTACGGTAGCGCCTAGAGAAGAACCAACATTGATACCTGTCTTAATAGGGATTTGCTCCAATGCGCCGATACAATCAAAAAACTCCGTCACTTCTGCTTTTGTATCCATTTCTTGTCCGCTGACAAGATACAATGTCGAGTCGTCTTGACTGTTTACGCGTTGTAACCACCACGCTTTTGCCATCGCAATGATATGTTCGGGATCGTCATCCGTTGTATCCAGAGGAAGATTGCCGTCGCTTACCGTAATTGGGAAATAGGTTTGATCTGCTTGATATACTCGAATAAGAGATAAATTTTGCAACCATGTGGTGTTTGCGCGCTCCGCAATGGGCAAAAAATCGTTAATGCCGGGATTGTTGGCAACTTGTATTTCTGTAAGCGCCGACATATTATAAAAAATGCTTGTTCCGCCTATCGTCCGAAGGCTGTTGATTCTGTTGTATTCCATACGGAATCGCTCTAAGAGAGAGAGATAATACACCTCGCCCACATCCGTAATCGCGTGGTAATTGAGATAAATTGTTCTTAGTCCTGTAAAATATCGAATGCCTTTTATATTGTAAAAAACATCCCGCACCGATGAATTGTTGGGCGCATTTTTCTCGAGATATTGGAAACTTTCTACTTCGGTACGGGCATAGGTGCCGCTGCCATTTTCGTCCGTAAGTTCACCTAAAAGATAATAGGCAAAGCGGAAATCGGCAAACTGGTCGCCGCCGCCCGCGTCTTCCATCATTGCGACACGGATATTGAAATAATCCGTCCCGCCTCCGTTTATATAAGCGTTTACACCCGCGTCCAACAACGATACAAAAAGATACTCTACCGTAGCAATGGTATTGCTCGTTGCCGAGTCCACAATCGTGCCTGCCAACCGTGTATAGGTTGTCACCAAAGACGGTCTCGAAAAAGTAATCACCTTATAAGTTGCAAAATCGGTTTGCGTGTACGCCGCGCCTCCCGCAACCGCCGTCCATGTGATATTGGGCGTTGCGCTTAAATAAGTGAGCGGCAATCGAAAGCTCAGCGTTTGCAACGCGGAAAGCTCGAAATAGGTAACGCCGTAAGGATAAGGCTCGACTGGCGCGCCACCACTTTCGTAGGTTACGCCCAAGTCCTGTATATTTAACGCTTTGGGCTGCCACAAAATACCGCTACTTATAATACGGTAATTTATTGTTGTGCCGAGATTGAGGTTGGCATACGCCTGTTCTACATAATAGTCAGTAAGGGCAGATAGGGACGCATCATTACTGTAAAGATACAGCGTTGTCACCGCCAACACCTGTATCGCCCAAAAGTCCCGTACATTGCAGTTAACCATATAGACATAATTTAAATTGGGATAGGACGAGAACACGCTTACCCTGTCTTGGCCGACAACCTTATCCATCACCACTTTGGTACAATTACTGAAATACAAATTGGTCAGGTTGCTTACCGCGCCCAAGTCAAATAAATCGACAACGGAATTGTAAAAATACAAGTTGCGCAGCGAAGGAAAATCGACATTGTTCAGCACTTCCAACCCCACATATCCCGCTGTATCGAAAGAGGCGGAGGAAGACCTCTCGATAAATCCCGTATAGTTGATTCTGTTAAAGGAAGCGCTACCTTTAAGCAATTCGACTCCTTTGAGCCCGTACATGCCTTGTCCCTGAAAAGTAAGTGTGCCGATGCCCAAATAGTTTGCGCGGGAAAGATAGCGTATCGGCTGACCCGTTACGGGATGAAGCATGGTATCCGGCCCCGTCGTATTATTCAGTCTGCTTATAAAATCGCTCCTTGCGCGCTCGTTGGGAACTGCCGAAGTCAAAGGTTGATAGCTGTACGAATCCGTGCCAGCGTCATAAATTTCGACATATAGTTCTGTATCCGACACCGATATAACGGAAATTGTTCGGCTCACGGTTGTCCCTTCAATCGTAATGGATGCTTGCAGTTGTCCGTATTCGTCCCGTGAGGGCATCGCCGTATGATTTAAAAATACCGAAACATTGCCGTTGAGCGAAAAACTTCCTGACTGTCGCGAATAGTTGACCGATGCGGTACGCACGCTTTCGTTGTACATTGTCACATTAAGAAACTGCTTCAGCAAAAGCTCGTTCTCACTGCCAGCATACAGCAAATATTGCGGTACTTCGGTACTTCCTGCAACTTGGTAAGGCATCAAATTGGTAAGCGCTTTTGCCATGGGCTCTACAAAGGGATCCCATACATCGTTAAGAGAATTCTTATATATCATGATGCCGGGATTGTTGAGATATACATTGTACAGAATACTTAACGAATCATTGCTGTTTACCTCGTTGAGACCGTGCACATTAAGAATCACCAAGTTGTCCAGAGATTCCAATACATCCAAATTGGTGTGCGCTCCGTTTATCGAGAGCGAAGTTAAATGAACAAGGTTTCCCAACAGAGTGAGGTCGGCAAAGTTGTTGTTGCGCAAATCCAATGAGTTTATTGCGCTTGCAAAATATTGTATCCCCTCGAGGCTTTGAACTCCCAAATTGGTAAGGTCGACATCCCCCGAAGGCGCGGCGATTTCGGCGGCTTCGATGATATTGTTTTTGGGGTTGGTGTCGAACTTTTTAAACAGATAGTAACGCAACGCATCGTCGGGAATCGCGACGAAAGCATCCACATTGCCGCTACCGTTATAAACCAAAGGGGTAGAAGAAGTGTCTTCTCGTGAGACAACATCAAAAAATCGGGTAAGCGTGTAGTTGCTGTGCGTAATATTTGCCGACAGTTTGACCTCGACATCGGCAAGCGGACGGGTAATGTACGCCCTTTGCCCGCTAATTGAAATAATATCGGGATGACTGCACTGCCAAGTCACAAGATAACCCGTTTCATTATAAACGACCATAGGCGGCAAATAAATTACATTATAGAATTCGTAAATAGGCTCGATGGCGTTTACGATATTGTTCGCCGTTTGCATGGTACCGGTCACACCCCAAGCGCTTGAGGTAGAAGTCTTATAGATGTATAGTGTTCTGCTTTGCGCTGCGGCGTTTTGGTACGCGGTGATAAGTACATTGTTGTTTTTGGCCTCGTCCGAAGTTGCGCCCGAAGTATTATATACATTCAGCGTTGTTAATGCCGGCATCGACACGACCGCCGAAAAATCACTGAGATAGGGGTTGTAGGCAAGAATCAGTGTGTCGAGATACGCTTTATTTTTTAAAGAGTCAATATCTGTCACACTGTTATACGATAAATCCAGCGTAATAAGTTTGGTGAGGTTTTGCAACGCCTCAATATCTAATACACTGTTGCTTGCAAGATTGAGATGCTCGAGGTTGTACAATTCCGATAAAGGCGAAATATCAATAATGTTGTTGTTGCTCACATCAATGCTTGTTAAGTTCGTAAAAAACTCCAGCCCTTTGACAGATGCGATGTTATGATACGCCCCCGTCGTAAATTCGGTAACGGAAGATGCGTCGATTTCGTCCCGTGTGATGATCCAATCGTCATTCCCGTCATAAATGCGGCGAAGCTCTTGGTAAAGGTTGATATCTGCGATATCCTCTTCGGAATAATGCAACACACCCGCAACCGACACCCTGAAATAGCGGTATTCTATCACTTCGTCGTAAGTTATTTTGACCTCAACGGTTACCATCGTATTTTCTTGGGGTAATTTCTCTTTTATAATAGTGATTCCCGTATTATCTGGCTTTGGGATACAATAGTCCTCTACATCCACGGGATTGGTATAAATAGGTCCTATCGGGCCTCCGTATACAAAATACTCTATCGTCGTAGTCGTGCGGTAATTGGACGGCAAATCAAAGCTTTCCATCGTATTGGTTCCGACCAATGCCACATAGCTCATTACAAGTCTAAACGCCGAGTCCCAATAACTAATGCTTTCCATCACATTGATTTTAATTTCCATTTCGCCGCTTACGGTCACTCCGCCGAATGTAGCGGTTACCGTTAAATAAGATGACTGAATATCGGTGTTTCCCATCAATCTTAAACTTTTGCTGCCGTCAAGTTCGTCTACGATAATAAATACATCCTGCACATTTGCGGGAATTTCAAACGAGATTGCCTCCAGCCCCATATAATCATAATCGTCCAAAAAAGGCAACGGCTGAGACTGCTCGTATTGGACAAAACTGATTGCGCCGTGGTCGAGAATCAACTCGTTCAGTTTTTCTTCGGCCGATTTTGCTACGGCACTCATGGGGAAAACTTTTAGGATATTGACGCCGTTTACCGTAACAACGGCTGATAACTCGAAGGCGGTGTTGATGTAAGGAGCCTGAAATTTTCCCGTTTCGTCCAATGTCTCTCTTGCCGAAGAAATCCATAGAATGGGATTGCCCGTATTTTTGTCCCGCGTGGGCAACAACACATCGCCGCTTATCGGCAACACTGTTCCCATCACATAGCCTTGGGGCAAAATGTAAAAATTGTTTCGCAATACCGTCTCGGCAATACTGTCGGCATCGCTTCCGCAAACCTTTGCATGGAAGTTCAGCGCCGCCCCGGAAAACCCGAAAGTCAGCGCGACACTGCTGGTAAAATCGGGTGTGACAATTTCTAAATTGGCGTTGACAACTGCGTTGTCGGAGCTTGATAATGTAAATCCGAAATAGGTAAAATAATCCCCAAAATCTCCTGCAAGATTGCTTTCGGGCGTCAAGTCTCTTTGAAACACCGTTTCTAAATAGACTTCGTAATCGTTAACAAAGACGGTCTCGCTTGCCGCGGTAATAATGATATATTCCGTTCCAACTTCATTTTTTAGGTATGAATTGGGGGTAATCACCCTCACATTGCCCGTTGTGCCGCTACCTCTTACAATTCCGCCGCCTGCGCGGGAATTATAGAGCCGCGCGACTTCGGTGCCGTAATGGTCGTACCTTAAGTCATAATCTCCCAATGTTAAGGTGTGCCCCGCAAGATTGATCGATAGCGGCGCCGACACCGTCAAATGTCTTTCCATGACAATATCGCCTGTAAGTTGTACCGTATAACCGCTATAACTATAATGTTCGACAATTTGGGCGAATTGATAAAAATCATCGGCAAATAAATAATGATCGGTTTGGGCGAAAAGCTGCGTTGCGTGCGCGCCCGTTTGCAGCGTAAAATCTTTGTCTGTAACGGCATAATAGCTGTTGGCGCCCAAGTGATACTCGAGAGAGAGGGCGTGCGTTGCGCTTTCTCCGGGAGCAAGCGGATGTTCCATTGCCATTTCAGCGATTTGTCCCTCTGCAAAAAAACCGTCTAAAGTCCCCAAAAATGCGCCGTCTAAATAGAATAAAATAGCTTGTTCCAATCCGCCTTCGATAAGGGTAAAGTCCAGCGTATACCATACGGGCACACTGCCCGTATTTTGTACCGTAAGCGCTTGATAATAGGTGTCGCCCTTTTCGGCAAAAATCGCAGACCCCGTAAGTTCCGCTTCGGTAAAAACAATCGAAGCAGTGGCGGTTTCGCCTTCTACGGGAAGATCGATATTGCGGTAAAACAATGCGAACGCCGCAGAAGTTAGCGATAGCAATGCTATCGCCGCGGTAATCGCGATCAGCAAATAAAGCTTTGTTTTGCCGTTTCTCATTTTTTATTTTACTCCTGACAATACCGTTCGGCAATATGCTGTTTCTTAGTTCACGCCTAAGAATACCATCTGCGATATTATAAATGTTCTGTCTTGATAAATGTTGATATCTTTTCCTTCGGGCGGCTCGGTGGGAAACACCAAAGAAAACTTTACGATGTTCGTTTGTTCTGCTACCAACAATACCCCCGCAACCGCCGTGCCGTTAGAAAGTTGGGATATCCTCGTATAAGTGGATGCATCGTAAGGATATTTGATGGCAAGCGCGTCACTCATATCTTCATAAACCCCTTCTGAAACCTCGAACACGCTTTCGATATCGCGAAACACGATATTAACTGAAATCGTGTGCCGCGGCACCGCGGTAAACTCGAAAAGATATTCGTCTCCCGGCATAGCGTTATCCAGCGTGAAGCTGCCGCCGCTGTACTCAATCCCGTTGATTTTTAACGAAACTTCGAGCCCTCCGGTCACTTCATTGACAATACCGCCCGTACTCGGTTTCGCGTTCATCGTAAACCAGCCGTAAATAGAAGTTGCCGCAACGGTAACTGCTACCGACAGTATCACGATGGATAATATTAAATTGCGAACGCCTCTTTGTTTTTCCATATACCCAAATATAAATACTTAACTAGCATAATTATAATATTAAATTTAAAATAACTCAAGAAGATAAACTACTCCCTTTCATAAAATAATAGAAAATATTAGAAAAGGTGACTGATTTCGGCGAAAAAAATGTTTTTTATTGTGGATATATGCCAAATTCATTTAAAATATCATAATGGTAGCGTCCTGTCACCCTATTTTTACAGCGATAATCAAATTGAACCCTATACATTCCAGCGCCCTTTTGCGGTAAAAATGCGAATTCCTCATAGAAGGGATGCTCTTTTTTAGGAAGAGTTTTTAAGAATGCCGCAAAAGAGGAAGTCCTTGCGCGTTTTAAAATGGAGGGCGTTTTGTGTACCGCATTGCAACAAAAATAATCCAACCGCAACACTTCTTTTATGTATGGTAAGCCGTTTTGATAGGATAGCAATGCCTTTTGCACAGCATATTCCCCCCAATCCCCAAGCGGCAACAGATGCCGTGAAAGAGACAGATAAAGCGCGTACGGAGTAGGTTCAAACTCTTCCAAATATGCCAATGTATGCGCGAATCTTCCGCTGTTATATAGTTTGTCCAAAACACGCTCTATCCCTTTGAGTTCGGCAAGCTCCTCGGCTCGCATGGTGGCTGTCGAAATGACTTCGTAAGGCGGCTCTTTTCCATATACCGCATCGGTATGTGCGCGAATCGGCGTCCTTTTTAAAAATTTCAAGAAGCCCAGTTGCAACATATGCGGCTTTAATGCATAGACACCGTTAAACGAAACTCTAAAACTTTCCGGCGTTTCCAGAGGTAACCCTGCAATCAAATCTAAGTGCAAATGAATATTGCCCCCAGCTAAAATCCGAATCATGTTTTTTTCGAATTTCTCTTGACAAAAAATTCTGTTTACGGCTTTTAGGCTCTCTTTATTTAGTGTTTGGACACCTGCTTCCAACTGTACAAGCCCTTGGGGCATACGGGACAGCAGCTCTAGCGTACTTTCGGAAAACAAGTCTCCGCCTACCTCGAAATGAAAGCAAACCTTGGCGTTGCCTTGAAACCGATCTAGGATAAACTGCAAAATTTCGTTGGTTCTTTTGGCATCCGCGTTAAAAGTACGATCGGTAAACTTGATGATTTCGGCACCACTCGCGACAATATTGACAAGGTCTTCTTTGACTCTTTCGAGATCGAAGCACCGCACTCGGCGGGTAAGCCCCGCCATACAATAGGCGCAAGAAAAAGGGCAGCCTCGGGTGGACTCGTAATAAATCATTTTGCCTTTGGATTTTGCAAGTCTCTGTTTCGTATAAGGTGTAGGCAGTTTATTGAGATCTTCGATGGGCGCAGTCTCTATTATTTTCGGACTATTTTCCGTCAGCAACCGATAGAGCGCCTCTTCGCCCTCTCCGACAACAATATGGTCTGCGTCTATCGTCTCATCCGCTTCGGGCCCTCCTGCCACAATCTTGCAATGAGGGACGCTTGTTCTGATAAAGGCTATCAGTTCTTTTACGAAAACCACATTAAAAATATAGACCGAAAGCAGCAACCAATCGGGGTTGCGCTCCTCGATTTCTTGGGCTGCTTTTGCAATCGGTTCGTTAATGTTACAATAAAGCTCTTCGCAAGGAATTCCTTTTTCTTTTAGATACTCACAAAGAAACCACCCCGCAGGCATGGTATGGATAAACTTCGAGGCGACGCCACAATACAAGATACGCATAGGAAAAGTTGCCATAATCAGTTACGCACTCATTCCCACCAATAATGCACCGAAAAATATCACCATGACAATTACCGTAACAATCGCGCTGAAAATCACACTAATCAATGCCCCTGTCCCCGCGCTTTTTGAGTTTTTGGGTTGTTCGTCACGCCAAATGAGAAATAAAATTAATCCGACAACAGGAAAAAGAAACCCAAGGACGCCCCAGCCGGCATTGCCTGTATCCTCGGAGTTGACAGCTGCGTTACACGGTTTCCCGCAATTTTTGCAGTACGTCTCGTTGTCTTCCAAACTTTGTCCGCAATTTACACAATATTTCATAAATCTTCTCCTCCTTTCTATCTAATTACAGAAACACCAAAATACCACTAAAGAGGATATTTAAGAT
>JAQVTZ010000065.1 GCA_028699795.1 Clostridia bacterium
GGCTTCTTCGTTGGTGAAATACGCATAAGCCTCTCCTACCGTCATCTTGCGACGCTTGCGACGCTTGGGCATGATACTGCCGAGAAAATCCCCGACATTGTTGTCACTTCCTCCGCCACCGATGGGACCGAGTTGCAACGATTTGGGCTGTTCTTCCACCTCGATTTCGAGAGGGATTTTGTCCAGCTTACCCTCGCGGAACTCTCTATATAACTGTTCGCGAAGCTCTTGGTCGGGCGTATCTTGATGCGCCTTTTTCTTGACGGGGAATAACGCTTCTACAATTTTCCGTTCGGCGGTTTCTTTGGCTTTGGGCTCTACTTCGCTGATTTTTTCTTCTCGCACCAGACGAATGCCGACTTCTACAAGATCTCTGACCATGGATTCGACATCGCGCCCCACATAACCTACTTCGGTAAACTTGGTCGCTTCCACTTTTACGAAAGGCGCCTTAACGAGTTTGGCAAGTCTTCTTGCGATTTCGGTTTTGCCGACACCCGTCGGGCCCTTCATGATAATATTTTTGGGAGTAATTTCGTCCCTGACTTCGGGAGGAAGTTGGCTTCTGCGGTATCGGTTGCGCAAGGCTACCGCCACCGCTTTTTTGGCCTCTTGCTGACTTATAATATATCTGTCTAATTCGGTTACAATCTGTTTTGGCGTAAGATCCATAGTTGACCTCCTAAACTATCTCTATCGTGAGATTATGGTTGGTAAAAATACACACATCGGCGGCAATCTTCATACTGCGCCGCACGATTTCTTCGGCCGAAAGCTCCGTGTTTTCTAGCAATGCCCTTGCCGCAGACAGCGCATAATTGCCGCCGCTGCCTATGGCGCAAACACCCTGTTCGGGGTCTACCACATTGCCGTCGCCGCCCACAATAAATAAGTTTTCTTTATCGGCTACAATGAGCATCGCTTCTAGATTGCGCATCATGTTGCCTTTGCGCCACTCCTCGGCAAGCTCAACCGCGCTTCGCATCAGATTTCCGCTGTATTTTTGCAGCATTTCTTCGAATTTTTCGCTGAGGGTAAACGCATCGCTGACCGAGCCCGCGAAGCCTACCACCACTTTGTCTTCGTATATTCTTTTTACTTTTTTTGCGTTTCCCTTTAGGATAACGCTTTGACCCATCGTCACCTGTCCGTCACCGCCTATCGCGGTTATTCCGTTGCGGCGCACGGCGCAGATGGTTGTACCTTCTAACATAAAATCACCTCTTAGTCCGCAAAAATTGTTTTGCGGTATTTGTTGATATCCTGTAACGCGCGTTCGGCATACGCCTGTCTGCGCGCTTGTTTGTTGCGAATTTGCTCTTGTAACGGCGGCACCAGCTCAAAACTGACATGCATCGGCGCAAAGTTATCCGTAGCTTGGGACAAATACTTGCACAAAGCGCCGCTCATGGTTGTTGTGGGGAGGGGCAAGGGCGTTTTGCCTTTCTGTAGCCTTGCCATATGAATTCCTGCGAGAATGCCCGTCATTGCGCTTTCCATATAACCTTCGACACCTGTCAACTGCCCCGCAAAAAATACATAGGGATTACTCTTAATGTTTAGGCAAGAAGTAAGCACCGAGGGGCTGTTGATGTAGGTATTGCGGTGCATCACGCCGTATCTGACGAATTCGGCGTTTGCAAGCGCGGGTATCATACGAAAGACACGACGCTGTTCTGGAAAGGTAAGATTGGTTTGGAATCCTACTAGATTGAGCATGCTGTCGTAGTTATCCTCTTTGCGGAGTTGGACGACCGCGTGCGCCTTTTGGCCGTCCGGGCTGCGAAGTCCTACGGGGCGCATCGGCCCGAAACGCAAACTTTCTTCTCCGCGCGCCGCCATAACCTCTATCGGCATACAACCTTCGAACACATCCCCTTTCTCAAATGATTTTAGCACAACGGTAGCCGCTCCGACAAGTTCTTTTACAAAGTTTTTGTATTCCTCCGCATTCATGGGACAATTAAGGTAATCCGCGGGGCCTTTGCCGTATCTGCTGCAGTAATACGCTTTGGACATATCGACGCTTTCCGCAGTGATAATGGGCGCAACCGCATCGTAAAAATGTAAATATTTTGCGCCCGTGACAGCGCGGATGCTTTCTTCCATCCCTTTGGAGGTCAAGGGTCCTGTCGCGACAATTGTATTATTGTCAATTGTCACGCATTCTTCCCTGATAATCTGCAAGTCACCCGCAGCAACAAGCAATTTTTCTACACTTTCCGAAAATAGCGACCTGTCTACCGCAAGCGCGCCGCCCGCAGGCACTTTCGAAAGTTCCGCCGCCTGCAAAACAAGGGAGTCCAACTCCCTCATCTCCGCTTTTAGAAGCCCCTGAGGCGTACAGGGGTCTTCGCTTTTTAGGCTGTTGCTGCAAACCAATTCGGCAAGACCGCCTGTGGCATGCGCAGGGGTCAGCTTGGCGGGTCTCATTTCATATAAATCCACATGAAAACCCGCTTTCAGCAACTGATAACAGGCTTCTACACCTGCCAGACCTCCGCCTATTACTTTAATTCTGTTCATTTTCTCCATTCTGTTTTTCTTCGGGCGGCGCAAGTACGACATGCTTGCAAGTTCTGTTGGTGCAAACATATTGTTTTTTGCCGCCGCTTTCTACAATCCGCATCGTATTGTTGCATACGGGACAGAATATCGGCGCGGGAATTTCCCACGACATAAATTTGCATTTAGGATAATTGGAACATCCATAGAATACCTTGCCGGATCTGCTGTGGCACTTTGTTACGGTACCGCCGCAAGCGGGACATACTCCCACTGGCACAATAATGCTTTTGATGTTTTTGCATCGCGGATAGTTGGGACAGGCAAGGAATTTTCCGTATTTGCCTTCCTTCACCACCATATTGGCGCCGCATTTTTCGCACACGACATCGCTTACTTCTTCGATGAGCGTCAGCTTTTTTTCGTTCGCCGCCGCTTTTTTGATATCTTTTGTGAAATCGGGATAAAATGCCTTAAGAATACTCTGCCATTCTACACCGCGCTCTATCTCGTCCAAATCCTTTTCCATATCGGCAGTAAACTTGCTGTCTACAATATTATTGAAGAAGGTTTCCATAAACTCGGTCACGGTTTCGCCCAAATTGGTGGGCCTGATAAACTTTTGCTCTTTTACCGTGTATTCGCGCTTTGCGAGCACGCTTATTACGGAAGCGTAAGTAGAGGGACGCCCTATTCCGTTTTCTTCCATCGCTTTTACAAGCGTCGCATCCGAAAACCTTGTGGGCGGCTTCGTAAATTTCTGCTCTGTTTTGATTTCTTTTAGCGAAAGCTCTTCGCCTTCTCTTAAGTCGGGGAGGTTGGAACTCATTTCTTCCTCCTCTGGTTTGTCTACTTCGTAAACAATCGTAAATCCTTTAAAAATCAGCGTTTTACCGCCTAATTTAAACCCGTACTTTGCGCCGCTTTGGGATTTCGCCTCTACTCTTACAGTAAGAGTGTTATACTCTGCGTCTTTCATTTGACTTGCGATAAATCTGTCATAAATGAGCTTATAAAGCTTATATTGGTTGCGCTGAAGTTTGTCTTTTACGCTTTCGGGCGTACGCTCTAAAGATATGGGACGGATACATTCGTGGGCGTCTTGCGCATTTTGGGACTTGGTCGCATAATAGTTGGGCTTGGAGGGTACATACTCCGCGCCGTATTTTTCTTTGATAAATTGTAAAGTAGCTTGCTGCATATCCGCGGCAACACGAACGCTGTCCGTACGGATATAGGTGACGAATGCGGTTTGCCCTTCGCCTCCCAATTCTACACCTTCATAAAGCTGTTGGGCTACCTGCATCACTTGAGGCGCGGTAAGCCCGAGTTTTTGCGAGCCGTCCTGTTGCAGGGTAGAAGTCATAAACGGTGCCTGCGGGCGGGATTTGGAAGTGCCGCGCTTCACGCTGTTGATACTCCAATGCGCGTCTTCGAGCTCCGCAAGTATATTTTTGGTTTCGGCTTCGCTGCCGACCTTAATCTTTTTGCCGCCCTTATCCGCAAGTGCGGCTTTAATAAGGGGTGATTTCGTGCCAGCTTTCAGCAAAATAGCGTTGATGTTCCAATATTCTTCGGGAACAAACGCTTTGATTTCGCGTTCGCGATCCACAATCATTTTGAGCGCGGCAGATTGTACCCTTCCTCCCGATAACCCTGTCTTGATTTTTCGGCTGAGAATAGGACTTACTTTGTATCCCACAAGACGATCCAATACTCTGCGCGCCTGTTGGGCGTCCACAAGGTTCAAATTGATTTTGCGGGGCTTATTGATAGCCTGCACAACCGCTTTGTTACTAATCTCGTTAAACTCAATTCTGTTTTCTTTGTCCCCAAGTCCCAGCGTGTTGGATAAATGCCAACTAATGGCTTCGCCTTCGCGGTCCGGGTCGGTTGCGAGATAAACTTCGTCGCTCTCTTTTACCGTCTGTTTCAGCTTTTTAATAAGGTCTTTTTTGCTTTGGTTGATGACATATTCAGGCTTAAAGTTGTGTTCGGTATCAACACCCAGCGTCTTTTCGGGAAGGTCGCAAATGTGTCCGCCGGACGCCATCACTTTGTAGCCCGCACCTAAATATTTCTGGATCGTTTTTGCTTTGGAAGGTGACTCGACTATAACTAATTTCATAATGTATTATACTCCGTAGTAATTGTTTTCTAGTTTTTTTATGATTCCGAAGAGCTCGAGCCGCGTAAGCATTGCGTTAAGCTCGGACACCCCTAGTCCGCTTAGCTCGATCAGTTCTTCGAAGTTCAGTTCTGCAAAGCCCAACGCGTCTACCAGCTTTTCTTCTAAAAAGTCCAGCTGCATGGCAGAAACCTGCTCTTTTCGGCTATGTATGTTTAGCCTTTCGGCGATATCATCAGGCGTAAACACGATACAATGAGGATATTCTCGTATCAACAGATTACTGCCCAATCCCCTTTTAGAGGTAACATTGGAGGGTACCGTAAATAAATCGCGGTTTTGACTTATCGCATCGTTTGCCGTAAGCAAAGACCCGCTTTTTAGCCCAGCCTCCGTTACCAACACGCCTTTGGACAATCCGCTGATAATACGGTTTCTTTCGGGGAATTGGAAGTTGTTGGGCGCGACACCGGGTCCGTATTCCGAGATGATAAGCCCCTCTTCTTCTATCCTCTTATATAATGCCGCGTTATCCGCGGGATATACTTTGTCGATACCGCATCCGAGTACGGCAATTGTTTTGCCTCCCGTATCGAGCGCGGCTCTGTGCGCTTCGCTGTCTATCCCTCTTGCAAGTCCGCTCACTATTGTCAAACCGCATTTCGCAAGCGTTCCTGCAAAATCCCGAGTAACCTCCAGCCCGTATCGGCTGGGACTGCGCGAACCGACTATCCCGATACAATCGGTAGTGAGAAGCCCGATATCGCCCCTGCAGTAAAGTAATAACGGCGGACAACCTATCTCTTTTAGCATTGCGGAATAGGCATCGTCGAAAAGGGATACGATTTTTATTTTTGCCTCGTCCAGCGACTTTAATTCCCTGTTTAACAAACCTTCGTCGGAAACGGTATCCGCCATAATGCGTTCGGTTTCGGCATTGAAACGATCTGCTATCGCCTTGCGGTATTTTGCAAAAGATTTCCTTATGTCGTGGTTTTGGGCAAGCGCCATTATTTTATGCATTTTGGGCGTAGAGAAGCCGCATATTCTGTTAAGCCATAATAATGTCTTCTGTTTTTCGCAGGTGTTCATTGATGTAAACTCCTCGCTCTGTACTGTATGGCTTCGGCAATGTCGGCAATTTGTATCGCTTCACTCTCTCTCAAGTCGGCTATCGTGCGCGCGGTTTTCACAATACGCGTTAACCCTCTTGCGCTCAGTTTGAGCCGCGCAAACGCAGACTCCAACAACTTTTCGCAGTCGGATGACAGCGCGCAATATTTCTTTATTTGGGCGTTGGTCATCTTCGCATTGGTATAAAATCCTTTGCCTGCAAACCTTTTGCGCTGGATTTCGCGCGCCCTTTCTACCCGCGATTTGATTTGCGCGCTGGTTTCTACCGCGACATTGTTCTTTAGTTCGCCGTACTCGACACCGTCCACATCCACATAAATATCGATTCTGTCTAATAAAGGGCCCGATATCCTCGCGCGGTACTTGCGTTTTTCGAGCGGCGTGCAAGTGCATTCGCGCAACCTGCTTCCGTCGAAACCGCAAGGGCAGGGGTTCATACTCGCGATAAGCATAAAACTTGCGGGATACTCTATCGTACGCTGTACGCGCGATACTGTAATTGTGCCGTCTTCCAACGGTTGGCGGAGCGTTTCTAGCGTTTTTTTGTTGTATTCGGGCATCTCGTCCAAAAACAACACGCCGTTATGGGCAAGGCTGACCTCTCCCGGTTTGCTTTGTGCTCCTCCGCCGATAAGGCTGAAAAGACTTGCCGTATGATGCGGCGTTCGGAAAGGCCGCAAGGTCACCATACCCTGCTCGCCGTCCGTTTTGCCGGCCACGCTATGTATTTTGGTTGTCTCGATTGCCTCCTCGAAGGTCATATCGGGCATAATGGTAGGGACACACTTCGCAAGCATTGTTTTGCCTGCCCCCGGCGGTCCGCAAAGCAACATATTGTGTCCGCCCGCAACCGCAATCTCAAGCGCGCGTTTGGCGCAAGACTGCCCTTTAACATCGGCCATATCCACACCGTATTTGCTTATCGCGGCGGTTGATTCATATTGGGTATTCGGCACAGGCTCTTTCGCCATGATTCCGCCCAAAAAGGAGCAAACATCGGACAGGGAAGACAATGCGTACACTTCTGCTCCTATGATATAGCTTGCCTCTTTGGCGTTATCGTAAGGCACGATAAACTTTTTGTGCCCGTCTTGCAACGCGCTGATAAGCAATGGTAAAATGCCGTTTACCCTTCTGATTCCGCCATCTAGCGATAACTCACCTATCATAATATATTCTGCGATATTATCTTGCGGTATTTGTTCGGTACCTGCAAGAAATCCCACGGCTATCGGCAGGTCAAACGCCGACCCATTTTTGGCGGTATCCGCGGGCGCAAGGTTCACGGTTACTTTGCGCGGCATAAAATCGTAACTAGAGTTGCGTACCGCCGAACGCACGCGGTTGCGCGCTTCCCTAACCGAAGCGCCCGCCAAACCGACAATGTCGAAGCCGGGCACTCCTCCTTGCACATCTACTTCAATATCGACGGGATATCCTGTTATCCCTTCTAGCGAGTAGGTTTTTATTACGGCCAGCATTTTTCCCTCTTTATCCCAAGTTTCTCTATTCAATATTTCCTAAGAAAGAAAGGCCGCTTTTTGCAAACGGCCCCTTTTTTCTTGATTATTGATCTTCTTTATCTTGCAATTTTTTTGCTTCTGTTTTTAGTTTCCTCTTTGCTTTGCTTTCGGCGATATCCTCTTTTATGGCGTTCACTACCTGTTTTGAGAAAGCTTTTACCTTTGCCCACAAGTTGCGTACGGTAATAAGAGCGTTCGCGGATACGCTTGACACATAGGTTCCGTAAGGCACGCGAAGCACAAGAAACTCACTTGTTTTGTTGTTTACGATTGAATCGTAACCGACAATCACAAAATAGATAATTAACACGAGGTTGAGCGAACCGAAGGCGTACATCATCCCGTTTTCGTAGCCCAGCTGGACAATCCCCGCCTCGTCGTATCCGGCAACCATATTGATATAGCCGATGTTGACAAACATCATGGCCGCATAAAGCGCGAACGCAACATAAAGCCTTTTGTCCTTTACCAACGCCGTATAGAGATACATAAGCGGGAGAGCGAGGAAAATGGAAGCGGGCGCCATATTATTGGTAAAGACCCAATACACCACGATAAATCCGGCGGCCAACATGACCAATTGCAATCTGTTTTTGCTTCTGAAGTATGCCACGCAGAACAAAGCGAGAATAAACAACACAAACAATATGGTAACAAATGTAGATTCTGTGCTTACGGGTTTGAAATTGTTTCCAATTAGACCTTGGAAGTTAAATGCGTTGGCGGTATAAACATTGGCGCCTTTGACGGCTTCGACATATTTGTCGAACGCGAAGAATACATCGCCTTTGCCGATATCATTAACGGCATAGGGCAAGGTGATAAGGAAGAATAAGATAAGGCTTGCTACAATCGTAAGAGCAGGCGTAAGCCATCCCCAAACCTTTTTGTCCTTAATGCCACGGTAAATAAGCAAGCCGGTGTAGCAAAGCAAGAAAGGGCTCACCAAAAGCATTGCGGGCGTGATGAGCGCAGACACAAAGTACGCAGACACCGCACCCCAATAATTTTTGCGGAGCAAGAAATAGAAAGACAGCACCGCAAAAAACACCGCGATGGACTCCATCGAGCCCCAAGCCGCGCTAAGCGACAGCGTCACGGGGAGCAGCGTGTAAAGACCGGCTACCACCGTCGCTGCAAGTTTGCCTTGCTTGCTTGCGATAAGTTTGTATATAATGACAGCAACGCCGATATCGGCCGCAACCGCAAACATTTTAAGCGTTGCCGCCGTTGTAAGCGTAACAATAGCTTCGGTGGCGCCTGCTGCTTGCGCAATTCGGCCCACAAGCCCCGCAAGCGTATCGAAATACAATGCAAACGGCATAAAAGCTGCTTCGGGATTGTATTGGAAGAAATATGGCATACCGTATTGGGCAAGCCATATCCCATGAGAAGCGTTGTTGCCTAAATGGAAACCGTGATAAACGGTTTGCATGACACTTTGTCCGGCAATGAAAGATTCTGTAAGAACAATCGCAAGTCTTACCAATAATCCTGTGCCGATTACCAACAACAAGCCCAAATATTTGTTGGATACGATTTGTTTTGCAAATGCGTTTTTGGGTTCGCCGTTTGCGGTAGCGGCGACGCGGGCGCGCAACATATAAAATGCGTACGCAAGTAACAGTGTCGCGATACCGCCTATTATAATATAAAGATTATTAAAAGAAGTCGCTTTGCCGTAGGTCGTTCTGTCTAAAGTATAAAGCCCTACCGTGCTGCCGTTCTCAATTGCCGTCGCTTTGTCTACTCTGGTAAGCGCGATATCTTTTATTACCACGCTGGAGACATTAACAGGCTTGTCTTGGGAACCTACAAAAATCGCAAGACTTGCTTCGCGCACATTGCCATTACGGAAATAAAATTCGCCGGTTTCGGTACCCGAAGTCGCTCCGCGGTGCTCTGTAAATTTATCTTGAGGATACTTATTAAATGTTTCGTCTTCTAAAAATCCCACATACAAACCCACATATCCTTTTTGGGTATCGACGGCGGTCATCGCGGTAGAGGTAAACGAATAGCGTATCTTATAATAAGAATTGGGCTTGAGATGAACTGTTTGGGAAGCCGTTGCATAACCTGCCTTGCTTGTGTTAATCGAAAGATAGTTGGACGCATTGGAAAAGGGTTCCGTACCGGTACCACCGGAAGTCAGCGTCCAATTTTCTTGAAGCGCAGAAACGCTTCCGTCGTAATCGAAGACACCCTCCGGACTGCCGCCCTTAAGGATATTGATATCGTATCTTGTTTCCGCTTTGGGCATACACCCCAGCAGTACAACGGCGCATAAAACTATTATGCATGCTACCAAAAGTGTCTTTTTCATAAACGCTCCTGAACTGTTATCATTGGGATGTCCCCGACTTCTAAA
>JAQVTZ010000066.1 GCA_028699795.1 Clostridia bacterium
CGTGTTTCGTATGCCGCTTGCGCCGTTTCGTCCCAATACTTGACTCCCGTAAGCGTCATCCCTGTGGGGAAGAGCGTTTCGCGGTTTTCGTAAACATAAGACAGTATCACTCTTTGCCAATTTTTCGCTACCGTTATTCCGTTTGCAAAATGGGCAAAGCTTGTGCTTTCGCTTAGCTTTTCTATCCAGTTATCGCGGAGGTCGCCGTTAAAGTAAAACGGGTCGAAAATATTGGGGGTACGAAGTGTATCTACAACAAACTCGGCATATCCGCCGGCGTCCTGAGGGCGGTTAAGGTCCATCAGTTCCAGTCTTGTCCTTAGAGCTGTTCTATAGAAGTCTACTTTCTCGATAGTCCAATTTGTATTGGTATGGTTTTGCGGGAATATCGTATAATCCACTACACATTTTATGATGGTCTTGCGCCAATCGTAGTCCGTCGTCATATCGTCTACACACTCACGGAAATTGCCGTTGCCCACCATGTAATCTTTCCAATACTGTTTGTCTGCATCGTCCAGAGGATACAGGATATTTCCCGTAACTGTAGCGGTCGTAATAATAAAATCGGCATACTCTTCGATTGTTTGCGGAAGTTCTTGTTCCGTTTCAATAATTTCGGCTTGCAAAAGTTCCGCATAATGCGTGTTATATTCCTCGTCCCAATAAGTGGGTGATGCCACCAAAGAGCCGTCAGGCGGGAATAAATTGTGGTCTTTAATATAGTTTAAGACATTTGAGCGCCAATTGACGGGCAAAGTTTCATCATAATCCGCTATCAGCATTTGGAATCCGCTGTCGGCATTGATAAGTTCTGCCCATTCCGCCTTGGCAGATTCGTCCATATTAAGATAACTGTCTCTTTGGTCTGTCGTTAACGCATCCACTGCCCATACGGCGTAATCTGTGGTACGCTCTAACGCGGAAGCGATCGCTTCGCTTAACAGCATAAGGTCGTTAGAGTTAAAGCTTGCTTTGCCGTCTCCGCTTGCCACAGAAACCAATGTTAATGCGGTCTGGACATAGCCGATATATTCTTTAATTTGGGCGGATAAATCCATACTGACGACGGGCATATGATAGAGTTCGTCACGCGAGGCGATACTGTCGCCCACCTTAACCACATAACTTCCCGCGCCGATGTCGATATTGCCCGCGGGCATCGTAAAGTCTTGGGCGAACACAACCTGTTGCAACAAGTCTGCCGATACCATCGCGGTCAGCCCTTCTGTATAATAGGAAATGACGCCTTTCACAGTTTCGGAAAAAGTATCATCCAAAAGCTCGTTAAATACAGCCTCGTTTTCTTCACCCTCTTCTAATATGTATGCCGAATCTAAAAGCGATTGCAAAGCGCGAATCAGCGTTTTTCGCGCGGCGGAATTCGGATTTTTTAATTCCTCTTCCAGCTTTTCATAAATCATTTCGTAGCGTGTAGAATCGGGATTGTCGGGGTCTTCGATTTCCGCCAGTTTTTCTTCTATATAAGGAATAATAAGATGGTCCAGTACTTTGGACGCATCCAATTCGCCTTCGGTAATAAGTTCGGGGTTTTCTTGCGCGTTTTCTAAAAGAGTTTGCAAATCTGTACGGACTTCTTGCTTAACCGTATCGGGCAACTCGAGTTCGACCCCCGCAAGCGCCGTAAAATAATCTGTAATACTTTCGGTTGTGGTACCGGAGTCTAGATTGATAAGCGCGAGATTGCTAATCAGTCCGTCCGCATTGGCTTTGGCTACACCGGGGACCCCGTCCAATTTATTGATAATATTGGCAAGATACTCGGTACTTTCTTCTAACGAATACCCTTTGCGCGCAATGCTAACATACATAATCGGCGCTTCGTTAATCGAAAACTGCAATATCATAGGGTCGAACAAAGCGGGACTTTCGGGCAATGTCACAAGCCCCACCGCTCTGTCGATTTCGGTCATAACATTGCCGACATCGCTTTTGAAAGTCAATTCGCATATCACAAGAGACGCGTTTTCTTGCGAAATACTCATAATGCTCTGTATGCCCGACACCTTGGCGATAGACTGTTCTATCGGTGTGGTGATTTCTTTTTCGACCAGCTCGGGCGAAGCCCCTCCGTAAATGGTCGCGACAACGACATACGGCAACTCCAGTTCTGGCAACATATCGATGGTTGTGCTTTGATAAGAAACAATACCCAATACGATAATAATAATTACAATAGCCACAATCGTAAGCGGCTTTTTTACACTCAGTTTAGATAACATGTTTTCCTTCCGATTGCAAGATTCGTGTTTCCTTAGCTTTCGTCATCGGGCCCCGATATTCTTTCTAACTCGTAGTTCCCTTTTTCTTCATTATAGACAAAGCCCACAATTGTGCGCCCTTCGGCTTCTTCGTCTGTTCCCGCAAAAATATCGTCTTCGGTATCCATCACAACATCGTCTCCGTACACAAAGGTTTCGGTTGTTTTGAGAGAGAACCGTAACTCGGTTTTGTCTTCTTCATTTGTGGCAGTACCAATTTTTAAAAAAGCGTGCATTAACAGCAAAGATCCTTCTATATTGTCTCTTTGGTCGGGATCGTTTATCATGTCGAGAATTTGCTCGTCCGAGACCTTAAGCGTAACATTAAAGTCGTGGGTGAGCGTTTCGAGTTGTCCGTTACGGTTCACCTGCGCCGTAAGAATAAGAGGTTGGAAGGTAAGCACACTGCGAAGAAACGCTTTGCGCTCTTCGTATTCCTCTAAAAATTCTTGAATGTTTTCCTCTTCGCTAGCGGCAAAGTCCGCCACCGTTTTGTCTGCATACGCAAATAACGCATCTTTCACATCCGTTGCGGGCACCGTAATCCTGTAATGGAACTTACTATCCTCCGAACTTAAATCGGCGCCGATTTCGTCTGCGCTGTTTTCCCAGTTCAGCTCCTTTATTGGAAGAAACATCATAAAATCTTTGATGCTGAAAAGCTCTTGCCCTTCATAATTGAGATAGGTTAAATACTCTTCGATATTATTTTCGGCAATCCCCGCAAAAGCGTTTATTTGTCTATCATTGTTGTCGGTTATTATGTAATCCGGTTCTTCTTCGGATTCGACAATATCAAACTTCGCATTGTAAGCGCCGTTATAGTAGCCTATCTTCACGATACCGTGTATGTTGCCCGTTAAATAATCATAGATTTCGCCGATATCGACGAATCCGCTAACGCCATCCAATAATTCACTAATTGAAGAATCAATTTCTCCCGTACCGATTTGTGTTTCCAATAAGAAATGTCCGTTTTGCACCGTGCGCGTGACATCGATGTTTTGCACGATAGAGAGCGGACTCCCATTCTGAAATAATGTTAGCGTAAACTCCGCATCAAGATTGCCTGTTTTGGCGGATGCTGTTTCATAAGTCGTTAACACTTCTGCAAAATCCGGTTTTTGTGGAGGTTCGATTTCGGGGTGTTTATCACACGCAGGTAGTCCTGCAAGCACGATACAAAGACAAAGTAAGAAAGGGAGAATTCTTATTACATTCTTTTTCATACGATTACCTCATCGGTTTTTGATAAAAATATCGGGGCGCAGGGTTGCACCCCGATACTTTTTATAGATAGTTGATACTCTTAAATACCTGCTTTTCTTTTGGCAAGGTCGAAACCTTCGAAATTGCGTTGTTCCCATTGGGCATACAATTTAATGTTTTTGCGCGGCATCTTGGCTGCCTTAAAAGGCTTGGTGCCGTGTTCGTCTAAGGTCCAACCTTTGAAGATGGCGTCTTCTTTGCGGCTGGGCAGTAAGAACAAGCGTTTACCGCCCATGATTTTTGTTGTTTCTACAGGAGTACCGTCTGTCACAAACTCTATGCTGTATTTGCGGGTAAACGCGAACGCCAAGATAACAATAAGGAACACAAGTACGGCCGCCGCAAGCATGATAAAGTAGAGCGTATTGGTTCTGGTGGAAACCAACATAAAGTCGCCGGTCGAGGTTGTTGTAAAGGTTGCCATATTGCCGTCTAATGTCAAAGCCTTTTCGACGACTTCGCCATTCTCTACAATAAGCACTTTGGGGTCTTTGAGCAGTGTAATGCCTTTCGCCTCGAAAGTTACGGTAAGCAAGCCTTCGGTAGCCGCCAGAACCCCGTCTTTTAGGATACTGACGGTATAGGTGCCGTTGGATTGCATTTTACCTTCTAGATAACCTTTTAGTAAACTGTTGTTGTCTGCTTTCTTTTTCTCGAGTTTCACTTGGATACCGTCGCCGAAACCTTTTTCGTATACGACACTGCCTTTGAGACCTTGTGTTTGGACGGTGTCGGTGATAATGCTGTATACCGCGCTCAACCCTTCTTGCGGCAGTTGATAATTGAGGCTGTTAATACCGGTAATCACTGCGGTGTAATCGCCTATCTCGGTTTGGTAGCCGTTGCTGACGATAAGCGCGACACCGCTGTCACTGGGATGCAGATTGGTGATAACGGGATTGACCTTTTTGAGATTGCCGTCGTATTTAAATTCCAGTTCGCCCCAATCAATCTCTACGGTAAGAGGGGCAACTGTAAATCGGGTTACCGCATTGGAGAGCATGTAATTGTCGCTAGTCGGTTGCGCAATGGCAATGTATTCGAATTCTGCAGCGTCCTTTTGCGCGCCGTTTACGGTGATTTGTACTGTTTCGTCGTTTGCTCCCACTTCCGCTATGGCAGTAGGCGCTACAGGTGTGCCGCTATAGACAAACTCGGTCATCCCCCAAGTAACGCTCACGGTTTTGGGAGTGATAGTTGTAGATAAATCTTCGGGTTGCACCAAGTTATAATTGGCAGCATCTCCGCCGCTTAAGCTAAGCAAGGTAGTCACAATGCGGGTGCCGGCATCGGCAGAATCGGCGTAAGCCGCTTTGATTAACTGCACATCGTCGCCGCCGACGACACCGTGCATAATGCCGCCTGAAAGCAAAATATCCGTATTGCCGTCATAAACCTTGCCGTTGGCACTTAGATCCGTTACCGTGAGGTCTTTCTTAAGGATATCCCCTCTCATCTCATAATCGTTGATGGTATAGTTGTTGTTTTCGCAATGAAACACCACATGGATTGGTTTGTTCGTGCCCGCGTTTTTGTCGGCAAAAAACGCCGTATAGCTATAATTGATATAATCAAGGTTGTCATCACCGATGAAAACGCAAGAACCATTAACATTTTTGGTTGCATCGTCGTTGCCGTCATAAACTTTATCTTCTGTAATATGTATTCCTCCGGTCACGGTAAGCGGACGGGGCGTAATAACCACCGTAATATTATAAAAAGCGGGTTCGGAAACGTTGCCGTTACGGGTGGCGGTTACGCCCAATCTATAGACGCCGCTATCGTCTACATTGGCGACTTCAAGTGACATCCTGTTATGGTAAGGAACAAAAGTGACACCCGATTCTTTAAACCAAAAATAAGAGTAAGTGATGCTTGCGTCCTCGATTTTATGACTTATTTGGGGGGTGATTTCTTTCGTATCCCCGTCATACATTTCTTCTAAGAGATTATCAGTCAAATCGGGGAAAGAGATGGTGGGCGCGCCGAACTCCCATTGCGCATAAAGGGTAAGATTGCCCCGTTGCGAAGGGGAGATGCTGTCGTAACGGTTGCCGTAGATTTCTAGTACGGGAATATAATAGCCGTACCAGCCCTCGAAGGTGTACCCTTCTCTGTGTTCGGGCGATTCGAGTTCCATACCAACACCATAGTAATAGGTTTTTTCGTAATTGGGAATATCGCCGTCAGATAAGGTATTAAAGCTTATCGTATACTCGTTATTTGTATCGAGTAACACAACTTTTACCGAAGTGACCAAAATAGAAAGGTCGCCTGTTTCGAATTCGTAATAAACGCCCTGTTCGTCGCTTATGAAAAATTCGGACACAGGAGAACTCTCTAATGAATCAATCACAATCGCCGCGCCGATTGCCGCATCCGTCAGCAAGGAAGAAACGCTCTTGATATCGTTGCCAAAAAGAAGTTCGGAGGCGATTGTAAAAGTGATTTCGTTATTGTCGTCGGAATAGAAAGGAACATTTTGCACCTTAACTTCGGCGCCGGTTTGAACTTGAATGAGCCCGTTGTCCGCGCGCATCGTAGAGAATCTGCCGCCTTTGAGGTCCGCGGTGCCTTCGGCGGCAAGAAGCGCGAGCCCTTGCGCCGTATAATATCCGCTGTTGATTTCTACAACAGCATCGTCGTTGTCGACAACGATAAGCGGATTGGCGGGGTCCGTATTAGCAAGTCCCGAACCCATGATAATATAGCGGTATCCTTTGTCGAATATAACGGAATCATTGTTATATAAATCAACTTGATTATCGGGATTGTTTTGGAAGTAAATGGTAACCGTCTTGTTGGATGACTCGTACGCTTCATCGTTAATATACTTCATGATGCTTTCGATTTGTCCGCTTTGCAACAGCAGGGTGTTGTCTGCTTCCAATAAGTATTCACCTTCGCCGTTGCTGACATAATAAATATAATGTTTGGTTTTGGTGGTGAGGTCGTTCCCTACAACAGACAATCTTAATCCCGCTGACGAAAGACGGAACAAAGAGGTATCCGTGCAGCCTGTCACGACAGTCATATCTTTTCTAAGATCGGGATACTCCAAAACAATGGGGACTTCGAGGTCTGCAAGTGAATTATTGATGACATTTGCGGGTTGTTGTATGTAAACTTTGCCTTTAATGACGGGGGAATCGCCGAAGTTTACCATACCTGTGGGCGAGGCGTTATATACCGAATAGTTGTTTATTTTGCCCATGTCGTTGCCGATCACGCCCTCTTCGTCGATGATATTGCCCAGCTGAACATGCTTAAGCGAAGCGTTGCCTGTAATATTGACGGTGCCGCCGCCCAAGTTGTTTACGGTGCGGGTGCCCGAATTGCTATAGAGTTCGGCTGTACCGCCCAAATTGACGGTGCCTTCGCCTGTATTATAAACTGTATTGGTAAAGCCCGTGTTGCGAAAACTGCCGCCGTCCAGCGTAACGGTTCCGTTTGCGGTATTGACGATATTGCGCGCCATACTGTTATAGATACCGCCTGTTATAAAAACTTCGCCAGCATCGTTATTGACAATCAGACTGCCGATAAAAGCGGAAAGTTCGGTTTCGGGGCCTTGAAGCGAAAGCGTGCCCGTACCCGCATGTTGGATAACATCTCCCCAGAGACGATTATGGATTTTGGCATCGGAAAGCGTAAGATTGCCGCTGCCGCCAAGCAAAATAACCGAGCTTAAAGATGCGCTCGAAATGCGTCCCTCAAGGGTAAAGCTTTTATCGGTATCGAAAATAAGCCTTCCAAATCCGATATCCACCGTAGAAGATCCGTCGCCAAACATAAGCGTGGCGTTGTCTTCGGCATCCTCTAAGATATCTTGAAACTCAAGATAAGTTCTTGCTTGGGAACCGTGTGTAACCGTATACCCCAAAGTGTTTGCTTGGATGATATAAGGTTGCGGTGTGTCCGCATAACCGCCCGCCTGGACATTGAGTCCGAAACAAGCCACAGCAACAGACAAGACTAGAAGCGCCGCAAAGCATATTATTTTTTTCATTACCCTCTACCTCTATTATAAAATAAAACTATTAGTAACAGTTTACCAATTTCCGTCAGAACTTTCAACCCCATTTACGAATAATTTTGCGTAAGATAATACTTTCTGGTTATTATATGCAAAAAAATCTCCACTGTTATTAAAAAGTATGTTTTTTTTGAAATAGGAAATAATTTAAACGGAGAAAATATGAAGAAAAAATTTTTTATTATCGTAATTATGCTATTGCTTTTTGTATTGTCGCCGTTAGCGGCTTGTACAAACAATCGTTCGAAGTATGTGCGCATACATATTAGAGCCAATTCCGATTCCGAATACGACCAGCAAGTCAAGTTGGAAGTACGCGACAGCGTGATTGCCTGCCTTGCCCCCTTGCTTGAAGATTGCAAAGACGCTACCGATGCAAAGACAATCATCGCCGCTCATTTAGAAATAATTGAGAGTACGGCGGATACCGTTCTTTTAGATACCGCCTACACTTGCAAGGCTTCACTGCGCAGAGAGTGTTTCCCGCAAAAAAGCTATGGGGAACTAACTTTGAAAGCGGGCTATTATGACGCGTTGGTTTTAGAACTCGGCTCGGGAGAAGGCGCCAATTGGTGGTGCGTGGCGTATCCGCCTCTTTGTTTTACAGCGTCAGAAGAAACCACCGTTTATAAATCCAAAATTATGGAAATAATCCAAAAAAATAAGGAAAAGGATTGAGTATGGCAAAAAGATTGATTTGCGGATTTTTGTTGATTTCCGTATTGATGACAACGCTTGTCTTTTTTACCGAGGTATTTGAAGAACAGGAAGAAGTGGCGGATGCCGCAATACTAAAACAGGGGAGCACGGGCGAGGTCGTAAGAACGATGCAGACAAGGCTACGAAACTGGGGCTACTACAGCGGCGGAGTAGACGGCATATTCGGGCCAAAAACCGAAGCCGCCGTAAGGTATTTCCAAAGAACCAATGGCCTTGTTGTAGACGGCATCGTCGGGCCCAAAACCGCAGCCGCAATCGGTATCAGGCTCACACAGGCTTCACCTGGAGGCGTATCTTCGTCCGATGCCTATCTGCTGGCAAGAGTGGTCTATGGGGAGGCGCGGGGAGAGCCTTATACGGGACAGGTTGCAGTAGCCGCCGTCATTCTTAACAGAGTAAGAAGCTCTTCCTTTCCCAACACGATTGCGGGTGTAGTTTATCAACCTTGGGCCTTTACGGTAGTGCAAGACGGACAAATCAACTTGACTCCCGACAGCACCGCGAAAAAAGCGGCAAACGACGCTCTAAACGGTTGGGACCCCACTTACGGCTGCCTATTTTATTATAATCCTGCCACAGCAACCAATGCCTGGATTAGGTCAAAAGAGATTCGGCTGACGATAGGCGAACATGTATTTTGCGTATAGGTGGTGAACTATGAAAGAAAAAAAGAAATTTAACCTTGGTAATTATCACAGACTAATCGGCACTTTTTTGGCATTGCTCCTTGTCGCCGCCCTCGCCACCTCACTCGGCGTTGCGGCAAACATGAAAGAAAATTATGAGCTCGAACTGGACAATAATTACAAAAAAGCCTATCACGAAGCGATGGATTCCCTTTCCGATGTAGAACTGAAACTATCCAAAGTAAGCGTGTCCGAAGGCGTCACCACACAACAAACACTGCTTTCGGAAATATGGATGAATTCCGAAATCGCCGAAAATAATATCGCCCAATTATCAGGTCGCGACGGCAATACGGAGACAATTATCCGTTTTTTGAACCAGTTGGGGGATTATTGCCATTACCTTTCTGAAAAGCTGACAGACCAGCCGCTTGACGAGCAAGAGAAAGAAAAACTGGACAGCTTATACGGGATTGTACGCAGTTTGCAAGATTCTTTCAAGAGCGCCGAGGAAGGCATTATGCAAAACGCCACCCTTGTGGGTCGGATGGACGAGGGCATTATGCTTTTGGGTGACTGTTACGAACACTTTAATAACGACAGCAATATCGAATATCCCGAAATGATTTACGACGGTCCATTCAGCGATGCGCTGGCCATCCGCAATGCCCAATACCTAAACAGCTTAATTGC
>JAQVTZ010000067.1 GCA_028699795.1 Clostridia bacterium
ATTTCCAATTAAACGGATAAGTAGGGACAACCAAACGCCCCACATCACAGCGGTTAGCGCGAGTGCGGGCACGGCGATGATGTCGTCTACTTCGGAAACTCGGAGCAAGACAAAGAACCCGTACAAGAAACCGCCGATATAAATCCACGCCGTCATAAATTGGATAGAGTTCCTGTCCGAGACTCCTTTGTCGATAATTTTGAATTCGTTATAATGGGGGAAAGCGATTGAGTAGCGTTTGATAATTTTTCTGTAGGGAATCCTCTCTGTTTGAAGCAGTTGACGGAGCCTGCGCGCGCGGTACATCTCAAAAATGATTTGCGGCACCAAAAGGAAAGCGCCGTATGCCACGCCGACCGTGATGACAGTAAAATAATTGCGGGGCGCTTCGCCGATGAGCGTTTCATTCCATTGGAACAGTATAAAATATGAAAGCACTTCTAATGCCACAAACAAACCATAGGTAAAAGAGAGTAACACAATGCTTTTTGTAAGCGGAAACGCCGTAAAAAATTCTTTGAAAAACAGTTTGAGTTTTTTCATAATCCGATTATATACCAATCCATGGCTGCCGTCAATTGACCATAGCGTAACGGTTACACAAAAAACATTTTTTGTGTAACGAAAATCATTTTATGCTATAATGCTCTCATGAGTGATACAATGACGCAAAATGCACAAAAAGAGACAAAAGTGAAACTCACAAAAAAGCAGAATTTGATTCAAACCCTCAAGTTTGTTGCGTTTTCGGCGACGGCGGGAGTCATCCAGACCGTCACCTTCACACTGATGAACGAGTTGGGGCACTTGCCTTACTGGCCCTCTTATTTGACCGCGCTGATTCTTTCGGTACTCTATAACTTCACCGTAAACCGCAAGTTTACCTTTAAGTCGGCAAACAATGTGCCTTTGGCAATGCTTAAAGTCGCGGCATATTACGCCGTGTTTACGCCGGCGTCCACGCTGTGGGGCAAAGCGCTTACCGACATCGGCTGGAACGAATACCTTGTCCTGTTTTTGACCATGTTCGTCAATCTTACCACCGAGTTCCTGTTCAACCGTTTTGTGGTGTATCGCAACTCCATCAACACCAATACCTATGCACGCAAAGAAAAAGAAATCAACGCGATTGGCAAATTGATTTTTGCAAAACAGCTTACCCCGAACCCTTTCCGAGAGCGTGTGTTAGACGAGTTCGCCGCTTCTGCCCCTAAGGGTGGTATCGTGTTTGCAGGCGACAGCATCATCGAAAGTTTTGCGGCAAACGACTACTTTGCCGAACATAAAGTTTACAATCGCGGAATAAGCGGCGACACCTCGGACGGATTGCTGTTGCGTTGCGAAAAACATCTCGTAGAGCAGATGCCCTCCAAAGTGTTTCTAATGATAGGCGCAAACGATATCGCGCAAGGCAGAGAGGTCGCTACCATTGTAGACAACATAAAAAAAGTGATATGCTTGCTAAAGGATAGGGTGCCCGACACAAAGATTTTTATCCTGTCCGTGTTGCCCGCAAACAACCGCATTGCCTTTCACCGTCGCAACGAAACCGCAAAAGCGCTCAACCATTTATTAAAAAATCTCGAACAAGACGGCGCGAAGTATTTAGAGTTATACGACGCTTTTGCGGATGCGCAAGGCAATCTCAAACCCGAATACACCTACGACGGGTTGCACCTCGGCCATAACGGATACAAAAAGCTTGCAGCGCTGTTACTACCCTATCTTCAATAATAGTGCTTAAGATGAAGCGCTTTGATGAAAGGCGGTTTCGCAGTAGCGTGCGCATTCGTCGGAGCCGCCGTATTTTCCTCTAAAATAATCAATGTAGTTGTCATTAACACGGACTTTTCTGTTGATTTCACCCTTAAGGATGGCTTTTGCCGTATCGAGTAAGATTTCAAAATCCAGTTTAAGCGAGCATTTTTCGGTATAATAGACATCGTAATAGCTTCTTTCGTTAACCGAAAGGTGGCCGTTTCCGCTTATTTGGGCAAGACCCGTCAACCCAGGACGAACCTTGAATTTGCAATACTCCCAAGTTTCGTATACACGGATATAGGCGGGAAGAAGAGGCCGCGGCCCCACAAAACTCATATCTCCTTTAAGCACATTAAACAGCTGAGGAAGCTCGTCCAACTTAAATCTTCGCAAAAATCTACCAAACAGCGTTACATTGTCGTTATCTTCCTCGATGACAGCGCGGTTGACGGAAAAAGAGATATCTGTGGATTTCATTGTTCGGAATTTATAAATACGGAAAAATCTGCCCCCGTATCCTACCCTTGTTTGGCGAAAGATGATGTTGCCCTTCCCGTCGGAAGCAACCAGCAGTGTGGTAAATACGAATACGGGTAACAAGAGCAGTATCGCAAAAAAAGCCGCGACTCTGTCGAATACATATTTGGTGATAAGATATTTGTTTTTCATATTGCCCCGCGCAATGTTATTATGCAAAATAGCGCGTTTTCTATTATCTCTACACGGAAACAGAAGGCTGAATAAACAAATAAATTAAGGACGCAATGAAATGTATTTGTTCATTGCATCCTTTATTTTTAACCGAAAAACGCGTAATAAATCGCTTTGATTGCGTTTTCGTAATCTTTTTCTTCTACACCGATAATAATATTCATTTCGCTGCTGCCTTGGTCTATCATGCGCACATTGATACCTGCCTCGTACAGCGCGGCGAAAATTTTGGCCGCGGTACCCATTTGGTTGGCCATACCGTGCCCCACAACCGCAATAAGAGCAAGGCTATGGATCACTTCGATGTTGTCGGGCGCAACCTTATTTTTGATGTCGTTAATCACAGCCTGTTCTATGCCGTTCAGTCCTTTTTCGGTGATAACAATGCTCATGGTATCGATTCCCGTGGGCATATGTTCGAAAGAGATGCCGTAGCGTTCTAACACAGAAAGCACTCTTCTGCCGAACCCGAGCTCACTGTTCATCATCGCCTTTTTGAGGGATATGGTCGTATTTCCCTTGCGTCCAGCAATGCCTGTGACAACAGAGGCTTTTGGGTATTCCGAGGTATCCGCGATAATGAGCGTGCCCTTGTTTTCGGGCTCGAAAGTGTTGCGGATATTGATGGGAATACCGTCTTCTTTTATCGGGAAGATGCTGTCGGGGTGGAGTACGCTTGCGCCCATATAAGAAAGCTCGCGAAGCTCTTCATACGAAAGCACCTCCATTTGCTTGGAATCCTTAACAATCGTGGGATCGGTTATCATAAAACCGTTTACATCCGTCCAATTTTCGTAAACGGTTGCGCCTACGCCTCTTGCAATAATGGCGCCTGTAATGTCGGAACCGCCTCTGCTGAAAGTTTTTATTGTGTTGTCGGGAAGACTGCCGTAAAAACCGGGAATCACGATGCCCGTCGCAATGCTTTTTAGTTCTTTTACCAGATCATTGGTGCTGTCTGCATCGAATGTGCCGTCCACCTTAAATTTGATGATATCCGCCGCATCAATAAACCGATAACCGAGCTTTTCGGCAAGCAAAATAGCGGCAAGATATTCGCCTCTGGACGCGGCAAAATCCGCGGTTTTGGCGCAATTGATGCCTTCTTCCACTTTATCAATATAACAGTCCATATCAAGTTCGAGGTTCAGTTCATTTGCCAAAGCGACAAACCGTTCTCTGATTTCTTCTATTGAATCGCCCGCGATGCCGAATTGTTCTTTTTCGGCATTTGCGGCATAGAGTAAATCCGTTACCTTGGTATCGCCTTTGAATCTTTTGCCGGGGGCCGATACGACGACATATTTTCTTTGAGAGTCACTTTGTATTATGGTTTCGATTTGTCTTATGGATTCTGCGGTGGCCATTGAAGTCCCGCCAAACTTACATACTTTCATTTCTTTCTCCGTTCTTTCTATTGAATTAGTATACTATTTTTTTTGCTTCGAGATAATATCTCTTGTCCTCGGGCTCTCCAATTGAGAACGCTTTTTTGGGAAGATTGCCCACATTGACGACATAATCAAAAAGCGAACTTGCAGGGAATGCGGGCATCACCAGTCCCATACCGCCGCGCTCTGCAATAACTTCGTTAAGATGCTCGGCACTGTGCACATATTCGATCTTGACGCCCGTGTTTTCTTTGAGATAATCCTCGATAAACTCTTGCGTGAGCTTAATGGTGGTCGCGGCGTCTTGCGGCGCCTCGATATATTTTATCCCATCCGAGGTAACAATGCCCAAAGAGCCCTCGCCCCGAAGACGATGTCTGAGCCCTTTAAGAAAGTCTTCGCCATCCGTGTTATATAACAATCTATGTATGGGCTGAAAGTTCATGCCACTCCCGTAGATATTGATTACCTCTGCAAGCATATATCTTGCGGGATGGTTTTCGCGCTGCGCGGGGGTAAGCGAGTTTTTCAGTTCGTCCCACCATATCTTTGCTGCCGCAAGAGAGTGGTTGCCGTCTCCCACTGCAAACAAGATACCAGCATCGTCGCCGTATTTGGATGTTTGCAAAGAAGGGTCGAGAAGAGCCTCGAGCTTTTGCAAGATATCTTCGGGGTTGGGCACCGCGTATCCCGTAATCTTGCCCCCGTTCATGTTGAGGTCGAACTCGTACAGCTTTTGGTAAGAATCCTTATTGGCATACAGCGTCTCGATAATTTCTTTTTGCCTGTCTTCGACGAGTAAGATCGCATGAGGAAACTCTAGAGATGCTTTACTGCGTATCTCGACCCGTATCGGTAATCTTTCGATAAGGGTATCCTCTGTGGCTCTTACGGGCACCCTGACGCGTCTCCAATCGTAAGCATCTAAATCAAACGAAACCATCAAACCTATGCGTTTGCAGCCGCCTGATACTTCTCTTTCCACCAAAATCAAGCCTTCGTAAGGTGTCAGCAATCCTTGCTTGATATAGTCGTTCATTGCCTTATGTACGGCGTTAATTTTGAGCTCCATATTCCCGTTTAAAAAAATCTCGGGAACAACAAGCCTTAGGGTACTGGGCGCGCCGTCTACAAAGTTTTCCAAACGCTTCCAATACTCGGGTTCGGCGCAAAACTGGTCGCAAGCAACGGTTGCCCATTTGCTCCTATCGACTGTTTGGTTTGGCAGCAGTATTTGAGGTACTTTTAAAATGTTTGTCATTTGTACTTCCGTATGAATCAGTAGTTTCGTGGTTATAAGGATCGATGTTTGGTGAGTTGAGAAATGCGCAAGGTTTTATGCAGAATATCCCTTAATCTGTCGGGTGTGACATAACGGTGCAATTCTCCCCTTTGGGCAACGGATATAATGCCTGTCTCTTCGCTGATAATAATGGTAAGCATATCGCTTTCTTCGGTAATACCGATCCCTGCGCGGTGACGGGTACCCAATGTTTTGGAAACCGATTGTGTTTCGGACAACGGCAAAAAGCAACCCGCCGCAAGAATACGGTTCCCTTTGATAATCACGGCTCCGTCGTGTATCGGCGACCTATTGTTAAATATGCTTTCTAAAACAGGCGAACTGACCAGCGCGCCCAAATTGATTCCCGTTTCCAAAATATGCGCGGGAACCGAGGTAGGGGCGAGTACGATAAGCGCCCCCGTACGCGCCTTGGACATGGTTTGGCAGGCCTTTATAATTTCGTCTACGGAAAGCCGCATTTCTTCATCGCTCAGGGTGTCGTCGGGGACGCCACTGCGATCGGGCCCTTTTGCCAAATCGAAAAACAATACCTTAAAATCGGTCTGGTACACAATGACCATTGCAACAATCATGAAAATAGACACGAGCAACGCCATATCTTTTGCAAGAGGAACCCCGAATAGCTTGTCTAGAATATCGATACCGACATAGAGAAACAAAACCGCTGAAAAAAGCAAGAGCATTTTGAAGCTTTTTTTGCGCACAAAAAAGGCGCATAAAAGTGCCCATACCGCAAATGCCGCTACGATTTCGATAATATTTTTTGTTTCGAAAGTATATCCCGCCAACATATTGTTCCTTGCATTGCCGTATCCGAACAAAGAAACGATCCGTTACAGCGAAGTTTTTAAGTCTTTCTTTAATTATATACATAAATCATGAATATAGCAACGATTTTCACAAGCGCAAGAAAAATACCCTCTTAAAACTCTTTCATCTTAACTCTAGTTTCCCTATTTGTTTGTAATTTTTATTTCTCCATACCTCCGCTCTTCATACTCCAAACTCCACTCTCAATGTGAGTTATGCACATGTATTTTGTAACATCCTGCAACAGAATTTTCGACTGCCCTATTTGGTTCCGTTTGGCTACCAAAAGGGCACCATAAAAGCCGTATTTTGTATCTAAGTGTTACGGGGTATCGTAAATTGCCCTTCTTTTTTGTGGATAACCTGTCGAATTGTGGATAACTACGCTTGAAAATGTGGATAACTACCAGATTTAATATTTTTTTGTTTGGCCAAGAGGTTGCAATCTTGGGACAATCATTATATAATTTTTCTGTATTCTAGAACCTTTGGAGAGATTATGCAGGTATTTTGGATTGTAGTTTTATCGCTATTGGGTGCCCTAATCGTGTTTATGGTAATCCGAGCATTATTAACAAGGCCCTCGCCCTTGCCGCAAACGGATTATGTGCCGCGCAAAATCGATGTCGACAAAGTCGCCGCGCATCTTGCGGGAGCGGTCCAAATCCCCACTGTCACGATGCCCTCCAACGAGATGGACGGCAGTATTTTCTACGAGTACCAGAGTTATCTTGAAAAAACTTATCCGCTTGTTTTTGCGCGTGCCGAAAAGACGCTTATTAACAAATATGCCGTTATCTATAAAATCAAAGGGTCGGATGCATCCCTGCTCCCCGCGGCGATTCTTGCGCATCAAGATGTCGTGCCCGCGCCGCCAGAAGGTTGGGAAGTGCCCCCTTTCAGCGGAGAGCTGAAAGACGGTTATGTGTACGGCCGAGGCTCTCAGGATATGAAATCCCAAATGATCGTCGCGTTGGAGGGTTTGGAGATTTTGCTTGCCGAAGGCTTCCAACCCAAACGGTCAATTTATTTTTGTTTTGGACATGATGAAGAGCTTCGCGGCACCGAAGGCGCCGACCGCATTTCAAAATACCTTGCGGAGCATAACGAAAAATTGGAGTTTGTCATTGATGAAGGCGGCACCGTACTAGATGGGAAAATACTGGGAATCAATAATAAAATCGCGTTAATCGGCACCTGCGAAAAGGGGTATGCCGATGTTAAACTGGAAGTAACCAAGGCGGGAGGACACGCTTCCACGCCGCCCAAAAGGACGGCCGTCGGGATGCTATCGCAGGCGATTTGCGAGATAGAAAATAATCCGCGCAAAACGCGCTGGACACTTCCCACAAAACAGATGATCAAGTATCTTGCTCCTTATATGAAATTCCCGTTTAAATTATTGTTTGCAAACAGAGACATCCTTGCGCCCCTATTAAAGTGGGTGCTGGGCGTGGCAAGCCCGTTAACCAACGGCTTGGTTCGTACGACGATGGCGGCAACGCAAACGAAGGGCGCACACACCCCCAACACCTTGCCGACCAAAGCCTGCGGCAACATCAATGTCCGCTTAAATACGGGCGAAACCGCCGAAGAAATTCGCAAAGAAATTGCCTGTATCGTCGGCAAAAAAGTTGAAGTTACGCTAGAACCCGGATATCACGACCCCTCTCCCGTTTCCGACATTACAAGCGATGCTTACAAAACGCTTACCCGTACGATAGGCGAAGTATTCGGAGGCTATGTGGTCGCGCCTTATCCTTTTATTGCGGCAAGCGACGCCAAATATTATTATAATTTAACCAGTAATGTTTACCGTTTTACACCTTTTGAAAAAACTGAAGACGATGCCAACAGAATTCATGCCGAGAATGAGCGCCAAAGCATCGAAAGTTTGGAGAAAGGCACTTTGTTTTTCTTGCGTCTTTACGAAAACGCCTGCGGCTAACGCATAAAAAATCCGTCAGAAGCAGTTGTGCTTTAGCATATAATATACCACTACATGTGGTAGCGAACACCCCGCAAAAAATATTTTGCGGGGTGTTTTTCGACAGTCGTCAACTTTTTTTGTTTTATTGATGCTATAATTACAGTCCAAGGAAAAATATGGAATAATATACAAAAGGAGTGAAGTTTGTCCTTAAATGATTCACGACGAGACTACCAATAACAAATTACTTCTTCTTTTTGTGCTGGACAAGCTCGAAATGGCCATAAATGAAGAAATTCTGTTGCAAATTTGCTCGATGGATAACAATTGGGTGCCTTATTTATTTTGCAAACAGCTGATTCATGAGCTTCTCAAGAGCGGATTTATTACGAGAGTAGGCAACAACAACAATCCGATGATCGCCCTTACCACGGACGGCAGAACTTGTCTTGCGCATTTTTATAATGATATCGCTTTGTCCGTACAAGAGGAAGTTGCCGAATATGTTCGCGGACACCGTTTGGATTATCGTAAAAAACAAGAGTTTATCGCAGATTATTACCGCAACAGCGACAGCACTTTTACCGTTGTCCTCAAAATTTTGCAGGTGTCTCAGCCATTATTAGACCTTAAATTGGTAGTGCCCAGCCGCTCCATAGCGTCTTCAATTTATAACAGTTGGAGCAATAAAGCGCACGAAGCCTATCAAGCATTGCACGATATTTTGGTAGAAGATTAGGGGCTCTTTCAAACAGAAAATAGTAAGGAATCACTTCAAAATATACACGGCATATACTCTTACATTTCACATTAAGACTTTCTTGTCATACAAACTAGAGTTTCAAGGTGTGTCATAACTACGAAATCTATCAAGCATTATTCGAGAAAATGAGTTTCAACCTTTGGAAGACTACGAAATGTAATGATATTATTCTTGACATACAATTCAAATGCCCGCAGGTTGTCCTGCGGGAGTTCAACTTTATCAATTAATGTTTTATATTATCTACTAATGTTTTATATTATCTACCTTTACAGCAATGTTCATTTTGGTTTTCGTTCTATGACCACAGTTGCTGCTATTGCAACCTCCATTCTATCTAACTTGCAAAATCCTAAAATTAGGAATAATTATTCAACAAAATGTTTGATAATAAATTCTCTTACATCCATTTTGATTTTTGATTTTGCGAAAACTAACGCTTGGCTGCCTACCCGGTGTGAGGGGTATTTTTAGGGGTATTTTGACCCCCCCCTAGCTAAAATATGGGGCAGTTTTTAGCGGTAAACGTATCATTTTGTTACGTTTGGCGCAATTTTTAGTTTCGGCTTACCAGTTAATTTTCAGTGTATTTATTATTTTTTATTTCTATTGTTTTCATTTTTATTTTGTCTTACGGAAGAGCGCAAGAACGGACACAGTCCTTTGTTAATTAAAGATGCTATTATGCGTCTTCTTGCGGAAACTATCTCCTCTTAAATTTATTATCCCGCTATTTTCGGACAGCGATTGGCATTATTTCGACCTCATCTCTTTCTCAATAAGAGTTAGCGCAATCCGAAGTGCCTTTACCCGCCTGTCGTTTAAAGTTTTTTGTGAAGACTGTAGTCTGCCGCTTTCCTGCATCTTTTCGCACTTG
>JAQVTZ010000068.1 GCA_028699795.1 Clostridia bacterium
GCCAAAGATGCGGCCAAAGCGCGCGACCTAAAAAGAAAGTTGAAACAGCTGGAAGTGCGTTATTTTTTACACCAGTGCGAAAACACATCGTCCGAAAGAGAAAAAGTGCATCAATGCCTCGAAAAAATTTCCCGTGACTATGCGGCCAAAGAAGAAGAACTTAAGTCCGCTACTGCCGAGTACAATGCCGCGATGATGGATTCCGTCAACAGCGACCTTTACGGCAACCGCTTGCGCGACCAAATTACCGAGTTATTGGTGAACGCCGAAAAAGCCGCTGGAGAGACGCGTCTTTTTGCCGAACGGCTTGCAAACCTTCGTAAGGAAGCGCAAAATATTTCTTCCGAAACCATTCAATTGGAAGGTCGCCAAAACGACAGACAAAGAGAAAAAGAAGAAAAAATAGCGTCTTATAATGAAAAAACGCTTATTCTTTCCGAAAAAAAGCGCACTTATGAGATGCTTCAGAACAATCTTTCGGAACTGTCAAGCTCTGTTTCGCAACAAGAGAAAGAAATCGAAAAAACCAATTCGATGATGATGGACAGTATGGACAAGCTGTCCGAAATAGACAAAAACAAAGCAAAACTAGAAATCGAAAGAGATATTCTTAACGATTCTATCAAAATCGCAAAAGAAGACTTAAAAGAAAAGAAAGCGCATCTTGCCGAAGCAATAAAAGAGCGGGACGGGCACATGTCGAGTCTTCAACAGCTTTTGCAAGAAAAGGATACCAAGCAGAAAGACAAGGCGCTTGCAGACCAGAATCTTGCCGAGTGTCTTGCGGACCTTCGCGCGGCGCAAAAAGATTTGGGCGCGTCCGAGCAATATTATGCCGCATTGGATGCCAAAATCAAAATGGTGGAAGAGTTTATCAATGACTATACGGGGTATCAAGAGTCCGTACGGCGATTGATGAACGAGGCAAATATAAACCCTTCGGTAAAGCGTAGGATACTTGGTACGGTAGGCGATGTGATAACAGTGCCGCACGATTTGCAACTTGCCATAGAAACCGCTTTAGGCGCGGGCATCCAAAATATCATTACTCCCGACGAGCACGCTGCGGGAGAGCTGATTGACTTATTGCGCCAAAAAGGGTTCGGCAGAGCAACCTTTTTGCCGCTAACCACCGTGCGTCCCAACCCCTTTCCCCGAGAACATGAGCGGGCTTTAGAGGAAGACGGTGTGATAGGAATTGCTTCTGAGCTTATCCGCAACGACCCCAAATACGACAAAGTGATATCAAGCCTTTTAGGAAAGACTTTGGTTGTGGAGGATCGTGATACTGCATTTAAGGTATCCAAAAAGTACAGATACGGATTCCGTATCGTAGATATTAACGGCGATATAGTAAGTCAAAGCGGGTCTGTGAGCGGCGGAAGTCATTCGGGCAGAACCAACAGGATTTTGTCACGCGAGAGCGAATTGGAAGAACTGAAAAAGAAACTTGTTTCTACCAACAAAAAAATTGAAATGCTAAAGGCGAGCATCAACGACTACCAGCAAGAAAGCACCGAACTGGACAAAGCTGCGGGTGTCATTGGCGCGCGCGTACACAAATTGGATGTGGATATCGGTAGTTTAGAGGGGAAAGTTTCTTCTGCTGACACCGATGTTAAGGCTTATCAAACAACAATCGCCAAACTGGAATCGACACTCACCAACAATCATGCGCGTATAGAAGAACTGGTGAATCTTATTAAAGCATCCGAAAAAAACAAGGATGATATGTCTGCCGAAAAGACAATGGCAACCGATTTTGTAAACGAAGCCAAAGACAAGTTGTTTACCTCTAAGCAAAACCTTGCAGCGCTCAACAAAAAAGTGACCGATGCTTATGTAGAAGTGAGCAATCTACAAAACGAAATCGAAGTGATTAACAAGGACCTTTCGGCAATCAAGGCCGAAAACAATTTAATTCATCAATCGTTACTCGACCTGAAAGCCCGCAAAGCAACGAACGATAAAGAGCTGTCCGACATGCAGACAAGAGCCGAAAAGGTATCGGGGTCCGAAGATAACAACGAAGAAATTACCAAACTGCGAAAAGAGCTGCAAGAGCTTAACGAGCACAAAAAGCGTATGCAGGATAAAATTGCGGAGTTGGACGAAATCCGTACCGCACTCAACAAGCAATGCTCGGACATCAACGAAAGAAGAATCAGAGAAGAGGCGAGTCTCGAAAGAATTGATATTGATATCGCCAATTTATCAACAAGAATCAGCGAGGACTACGACCTCAATTACGAGTCCGCTAAGCAGTTTGCGAAAGACAATCCAATCGAAGGCGAGTTCGATCCCGTCAAGGCCCCGCAAGAATCAACATCGCTCCGTCGCAAAATAGAGCGTATGGGACCTGTAAACGAGCTTGCGGAAGAAAAGTTTGTCTCCGAAAAGAACAGATACGAAGACCTCAAGAAGCAGTATGACGACCTTGTACGCGCCGAAAGCGATCTTGTCAAGATTATTGCGGAGCTCACTTCCGAAATGATAGAAAAGTTTTCTAAAAGTTTCGACCGTATCAATCAAAACTTCCAAGAAGTATTTAAAGAACTTTTTGGCGGGGGTACCGCGAGGCTCGAACTGGAAAAGGGCGAAAACCTTTCGGTATTGGATGCGGGTATCGAGATCATGGCAGAGCCTCCAGGCAAGAAGCTTACGCGTATCAGTTTGTTATCGGGTGGCGAAAGAGCGCTTACCGCGATAGCGATATTGTTTGCGATTATCAAACTAAACCCCATGCCGTTTAGCATTCTGGACGAGATAGAGGCCGCATTGGACGAAGCGAACGCCAGCCTTTTCGCACAATACCTGCGCAAATTTTCTAAGTCGACACAATTTATTGTGGTAACGCACCGCAAACCGACGATGGAACTTGCCGATATGCTATACGGTGTTACCATGCAAGAAAAGGGGATTTCCAAACTGGTATCGGCAAAACTGGATGACGCGATTAAAACCGCAGAAAGCAAAGCGGTATAATGATAAAACACTTCATTTATGAAGTGATTCCTTACTATAAAATGGAGAATAATATATTTATGGGATTGTTTACCAGCTTAAAGAAATTTCTTAGCAAAACAAGAGAAAACCTCGGCAGAAAACTGTTCGAGGTTTTCAAAGCCAAATCATTGGACGAGGATTTCTACGAAGATCTCGAAATTGCAATGGTATCGGCGGATATGGGTATTACCGCAACACAAAGTATCATAGAAGAACTGAAAGAGACTTTGTACCGCAAAAAAATTACCGCGCCCGAGATTGCAAAAAAAGAGTTGAAAAGAATTATGCTAGAAAGCATAGACTACGAGATACCCCCCTACACTTATCCGCTTGTCATACTTGTCGCAGGGGTAAACGGCGTGGGCAAAACGACCGCAATCGGTAAGCTGGGCAAGCTTTTTGTAAGCCAAGGGAAATCCGTTATCGTTGCGGCGGCAGATACCTTTCGCGCGGCGGCGTCAGACCAATTGGAGGTATGGGCGCAACGGGCAGGAATGCGATTGGTAAAGCACAGCGAGGGCAGCGACCCGGCAGCAGTTGTTTTCGATGCGATTAGTTCTGCCAAAGCGCACAAGACGGATGTCATCCTTGTGGATACCGCGGGTAGATTGCATAACAAAAAGAACCTCATGGAAGAACTAAAAAAAATAAACAGGGTGGTTCTTCGCGAGCTTCCCAACGCCGACCAAAGAAATTATATCGTACTGGATGCCACCACAGGTCAAAACGCCGTAAGTCAGGTGGACATCTTTGACGAAGCGATAGACATAGACGGTATTATCCTTACCAAAATGGACGGCACCGCAAAGGGGGGTGTTGTTTTGGCGATATCGGCAGAGCTGGAAATCCCCGTAGTCTACGCAGGTATCGGCGAAAAAATAGATGACTTAATCCCGTTCGACGCGGAGGACTTCATTGAAGCGATTTTTGCATAGCAAAATAGTGCGGAGTTAAGGATAAATTATAAATAGAGGTACCCAAATTACAATGTACAAATCACAAATGAGGATAAGTAATAAGAGTTAAGAGTTGAGAGATGAGTGTGGAAATGCGAAAAACATATATTCTTGACCGATAGCAATACCTAAGTAGTCTAGCAAAATTGATAAAAATTGTTTGACAAGCTAATAAAACTTGTTTTATAATTGGTGTAAAGAGAAAATACTTGACAGGGTTTATGGAAATACGCAAGAGCCTCGAAGTAGGGATGCTAAACGATTACTATGGCACTCTGCTTACCCAATACCAATCCGAAATAATATCGTTGTATTACGATTGCGACCTTTCGCTTGCAGAGATTGCAGAGCGTTACGGTATCAGCCGTCAAGGGGTAAGGGATGTCATCGTTCGTTCCGAACAGAAACTAAAAGAGTACGAACAAAAACTGGGGCTTGTGGCAAAATTGACGAGACTTGCAGACAAACTGGAATCGCTTGCTTCGGGACTTTCAAGCGGCGAAATCAAAAAGGATTTAGACAAAATAATAAAAGAGGTAAAAGAAATCTGATGGCAATCTTCGGCAATCTTTCCGAAAAACTCAATCATGCGTTCAGCAAACTTAAAAACAGAGGCGCGCTTACCGAGCTAGAAATTAAAGAAGCCATGCGCGAAGTTCGTATTGCGCTGCTCGAAGCGGATGTCAATTTTGTTGTCGTAAAAGAGTTTATCAAAGCCGTATCCCAAAAAGCGATGGGTGAAAACATCCTTAAGGGTTTGGATTCTTCCCAACAGGTCATAAAAATTGTAAACGAAGAGCTTGTGCGTCTTATGGGCAGCAAGCATGCCAAACTGGAAGTTGCAGATAAACCGCCAAGCGTCTATATGATGTGCGGCTTGCAAGGCAGCGGCAAAACGACTATGTGCGGCAAGCTTACCGCGCTATTGCAAAAAGAAGGCAAAAAAGTGTTGCTTGTGGCTTGCGATATCTATCGCCCCGCGGCGATCAAACAATTGCAGGTAGTGGGCGAAAGGGTCAAGGCCGAGGTGTTCGAACGAGGACAGACGAATCCCGTAAAAATCGCATCCGAAGCCGTGCAATATGCGACCAAAAACGGTTTCGATACCGTCATTATCGATACGGCGGGTCGCTTGCACATCGACGAAGAGCTCATGAAAGAGCTTCGCAACCTAAAAGCGAAGGTTGACCCCAAAGAAATTTTGCTGGTTGTGGACTCGATGCTGGGGCAAGATAGCGTCAATGTTGCGGCAACATTTAATAAAGAAATGGATATTTCGGGCGTTATCCTTACGAAGTTGGACGGAGATACCAGAGGCGGCGCCGCGTTGTCTATCAAAGCAATTTGTGGCAAACCCATTAAATATGTGGGCGTGGGCGAAAAAATGGGCGATATCGAGCCTTTCCATCCCGACCGTATGGCGAGCCGTATACTCGGTATGGGCGATGTGCTTACCCTTATCGAAAAAGCACAGAGCGCTATAAGCGAACAAGATGCCCTTAAGCTTGCCAAAAAGATGAAAGAGCGCACCTTCGATTTAGAAGACTATCTCGATCAGCTCTCCAACATGAAAAAAATGGGCAACCTGAGCGAAATGGTGAATATGATTCCGGGTCTTGCCGGAAAATTAAAGGGTGCCGACCTCAATGTGGACGAAAAGCAAATAGAAAGAACCAAAGCAATGATACTATCTATGACGCCCTACGAAAGAACTCACCCCGACATGATAAAAGGTTCGCGCAGAAGACGTATCGCAACGGGTAGCGGCACCACGGTGCAGGATGTCAACAGACTATTAAACCAGTTCGAACAAACCAAAAATATGATGAAGCAATTCAGCAGCGGAAAACGGCGTTTTCCGTTCTAGAATAGAATACAATTCTTTGGAGGAACCAAAAATGGCAGTAAAACTAAGGCTTACCAGAATGGGCGGAAAAAAATCCCCTTTCTATCGTATTATAGCAGTCGATTCACGCAAGGCTCGTGACGGACAATATATCGAACAAATCGGCATCTATAATCCCGTAAAAGAACCCGCCGAGATCCGTATCAATGCGGAAATCGCCAAAAAGTGGCTGGATAACGGCGCTCAACCTACCGATACCGTGCGCGATTTATTCTATAATGCGGGTATCATCGAATCCACAAAGGCGTTTCAGGCCAAAACAACTGCGGCCGACGAAGCCGATAAGGAGTAACTTATGCGAGAATTGGTAGATTATCTGGTCAAACAGATTATTGATGAAGAGTCTTACGAAATCGTCATGCTGGAAGACGATACCAATGTCGAGATTAAAGTGTTTGTCGACAAAAATAAAGTGGCAAAGTTGATCGGTAAATTCGGCAGAATCGCAAAATCGATAAGGACTTTGGTAAAAGCGGCTTCGCAAAACAGCGACAAGCGCTACGATGTATTTATCGAAGAGAAAAAATAAACACGCGATATACCAAAAACGGCGCTCCCAACAAATAGCGCCTTTTTTAACGAAAAAAAGGTATAATACTGTATTATGATGTTATTGATTGCAGAAGTTCTAAAGCCGCAAGGCATCAAAGGCGAACTCAAACTTAAAAGTTATCTGGACAATTTTGCGGATTATCACACCGTAAAAGAAGTTGTAATAAACGATAAACCCATCCCCGTCGAGAGTATCCGTTCGGACGCGCATTTTGCGTATATTAAACTAAACGGCATTGCCGACAGAAATACAGCAGAAACCTTGAGAGGAGCAAAGGTTTATGCGGACGCGTCCAACCGTCCCCGACTTGCGAAGGGCAGACATTATATTGCCGATATAATAGGTTGTAGTATTGTTGCAGGCGGCGAAGAGTTGGGAGTGGTAGACGAAATACTGCAAAACGGCAGCGCGGATGTCTATAGGATAACAGGGAAAAGACCGTTTCTGTTTGCGTTGGTTGACGGAGTCATTACGGATATTGATATTGCCAACAAAACGCTTACGGCTGATCCCGCGGAGCTTGCTAAGGTGGCGGTCTATGAAGATTAGCGTGTTGACTCTGTTTCCCGAAATATACAGGGCGCTGGACGAAAGCATTATCGGCAAGGCTTTGCAAAAGGGAATTTTCGAGGTCGAACTATTCAATATCAGAGATTACTCGAAAGACAAGCACAAAAAATGCGACGATTATCCTTTTGGTGGCGGCGCGGGTATGGTCATGACGCCGCAACCGTTGCACGATTGTATTCAGGCGGCAGATCCCAACCACAACGCCCTAAGGGTCTATTTAAGCCCCAAAGGCGAAAAGCTGAACCAAAATAGGGTTACCGAATTAGCAAAACTGGATCATATCGTTTTGGTAAATGGCAGTTATGAAGGCATAGACGAAAGAATCCTAAAGCTTGATATCGACAAAGAACTTTCTATTGGCGATTATGTGCTTACATCGGGGGACTTTGCTTCACTTGTTGTTATAAACGCAGTATCTAGATATATCCCAGGCGTATTGGGCAGTGAGAGCTCGACGGAAGAAGAAAGTTTTGCCGACGGCAAAACGCTGGAGTATCCTCACTATACCCGCCCCCAAGAGTTTATGGGGGTTTCGGTGCCTGAAGTGCTAATATCGGGTAATCATAAGAAGATATTCGAGTGGCGCAAAGAACAAAGCAAAAAGATTACCGAAGAACGCAGAGGAAAAGAATAATGTTTATACACTGGTTTCCGGGTCACATGACCAAGGCGATACGAATGATGAAACAAGAGGTGGCCGTAGTGGACAGCATTATTTATGTGCTGGACGCGAGAGCGCCTCTGTCGTGTATCAATGAAGCGTTCGAAGAGGTGATTGCCAACAAACCCCGTATCTATGTGCTTAATAAGTGTGACCTTGCCGACTCCGACGAGCTTGCCCAATGGGTAAAGTACTTCAAAAAATTGGCGCCGTGTATTGCGGCCGATAGCCTGACGAGAGCGGACACGCGCGAGTTGTTGGCATCTTTAACAGAACTTAACGCGCCCTTAATCCAAAAATACAAGGCAAAAGGCGTGGCGCGCACAATAAGAGCTATGGTCATCGGTGTCCCCAATTCCGGCAAATCAACCCTTATAAACAGTCTGACAAAAGGCAAAAAAACGATAACAGGCAACCGTCCGGGGGTGACACGCGGCAAACAATGGGTAAGTATCGGCAAGCATATCGATTTATTGGACAGTCCCGGTGTGCTGTTTCCTGATTTCAAGGATCAGCAGAAAGCGGTTCGCCTTGCGATAATCGGAAGTATCAAAGATGATATTTTGGATATTACCGAACTCGGATTGGAAGCCGTTAAATTTTTAATGCAGAATTATCCCCAACGCTTGCAAGAGCGGTATTGTGCGCAGTTTAGCGAAGAGACTCCCGCCATCGATGTAATGAATACGGTTGCGGCAAAGCGCGGTTTTTTGCAAAAAGACGGGGACACGGATTACGAAAAAACGGGAAGAGCAATAATTACCGATATAAGGAAAGGGTATTTGGGAAAACTTGTGTTGGAAAAGGTGTCGGATGGATCATTTATTTTATGAAAAAGATTACTTTGCTTTAGGGCAATATCTCATTTGCGGTGTAGATGAAGTTGGCAGGGGGCCTCTTGCGGGGCCTGTCATGGCAGGCGCGGTTATTCCCGATTTTCGCAAAATAATAGACGGTATCAACGACAGCAAGTTGCTTACGGATAAATTTCGGCGCAAACTTTATCCCGAAATATGCGAAAATGCCGTAAGTTATAAAACTGCTTTGATCGAGCCCGATAAGATAGATGAGATCAATATTCTTAACGCAACCAAATTGGCAATGAAAAAAGCGATTGCGGCGTTGTCTCCCAAGCCCGAAGTGCTTTTTGTGGACGCGCTTAAGTTGGAACTCGGTATCCCCGAGCAAGCGATCGTTCACGGAGATGCGCTTAGCTACACAATCGGGATGGCGTCCATCCTTGCCAAGGTCGAAAGAGATGACATCATGATAAAGTATGCCGAAATATATCCAGAATATGGTTTTGAAAACAATAAAGGGTACGGGACAAAACATCATATAGAGATGTTAAAAAAATACGGACCATGTCCCATACATCGTAAAACTTTCATAAGAAAAATTATGGATGGACGCTTATAATGCCGCAATCTGCAGCCGACGGTATTCTCGCAGAGGTTTTGGCGGGCAACTATCTGGAAGAAAAGGGGTACAAAATTGTTGGTCGCAATGTCGCTTATCCCAAAATAGGGGAGTTGGATCTTGTGTGTGAAGACGGAAAGACGCTTGTTTTTGTGGAAGTCAAATACCGCAAAGATAACGAATATGGGTCACCTTTAGAAAGCATAACGGTACCCAAAATGCGAAAACTTATAAAGGCAGCCAATAGATATCTTACCGAAACGAACTCATGTGACAGGTTGGTACGATTTGATGTGGTTTGCGTGATGAACGATAATATCGAGCATTATATCAATGCGTTTTATGGAGACTTTATTTAAATTACAAATAAGTATGAAATCAAATTACAAATTACAATGTACAAATTACAAATTACAATGTACAAATTACAAATAAGGTAGATATAGAGTTGAGAGTTGAGAGTTAAGA
>JAQVTZ010000069.1 GCA_028699795.1 Clostridia bacterium
ATGCCCAACTCTTCCGCCGCCGCCGAAACGCTGTACGCGACATACACCGATGTTTTGGTCGTTTCGTAATCATTGGTGGTAGTCATTGTGATTGTTTCTTGTGTCAGCGCCTCAAGCGTGTCTTTTGTCACCGTACCCAAAAGCGTTTCACCGTCATAAATCTGCACATTTACCGTAAGCTCTTCGGGGATGGGATACGCTTTGTCGTTACATGCCGTAAGAGCAAGACTGAGCGTGAGCGCAAGCATAATCATCACAGCGATTGTTAAAAGTTTGTTTCTCATTTTGTACTCCTTATGGTGTATAGTTAGATTATGGTTAGAGATACAATCTCTACCGCGTTTTCTCCGTAATGGACGAAATATTTTTGGTCTTGCTCGGTCACGGTGGCGGTGAGCATTTGGGAGGCGGATAGCTGTATTTCTTGCCCTCCGTCCGTCGTAATGGAATAGTTATTTTCCATATCAAACATATTAAGTAAGACAAGCAAATTCTTTAATAAGAATTCATCCTCGGCATCCGTATCAAAGCGTGTAAACGCTGTTTCAAACGATACGATAGAAGTATGGAAAACGGAAACCGCCAAAATGTTCTTTACGGTCATGCCTGCGCTAAAGTCGGGTCCGTCGAATACGGGAGCGCGGGATAGCGGCTCTTTTTGCTGTTCCGCGATTTGCCTTTCTAACAGCAACCAGCCGCCATAATAGACATCGTACTTTGTCCAAGCACTGTATTCGCTGTAACTGTCGGTGGCGGAGTCATAATCCCAAGCATAGCAGTGCATTTTGTCCGAAGGCATCGCATTAAGGATTTCTTCTTCTATGAGGTCGGCAAGCGACAACCCAAAATATTCGCATGCAACATCTTCGCCGCCAAGGGTTGCGGTACCCGTATAACTTCCATGCCCTTGTGTGATTGTTTCGAGTACCGTAAACCCAAGCACCTCGGGCGTCTGTAATATGCTTGTCGAAAACTCTATCTTATTAAGATATTTTGCCCAAGTGTTGGCGATTTGGTCGGGAAACACCGCGCGCAGCGCGCCGCTTTTTTCTGCGGAAGTAAGCGTGACGCCGTCATACTCTAACGCAATAATCATTTTGCTGCCGCGCCCCGCCGAGTTAAAAACCTCTTCGGTAGCAACCGTAACATATCCGTCCAGAGCGTTGAGCGTCAACGAGCCGTACGCGTCGATTGTGGCGCTTTGTGTGTAAGCGGCAAGGATATCCTCTAAATAAACACCTTTAAGGGCGTGAGGTATTTTGTTGCCGTAGTCATCTGTTTTATCGCTTGCAAAAACGGGAGAGGCGTCGGTATAAATAACGGGTTTTGCGGCAAACAATTGTTTGATTTGCGCCTTTGTAATTACGATATCGGCAAGGGGGTTGCCGTCTCCGTCTACCAGACCGCAAAGCGTCAGCGTGTAGCTGTCGTCGTCGATAGATTCAAGGTTGTCTTCTTCGCCGCAGGCAAACAGCGCAAACGGCAATGCAATCAACAATATAACCGCAACCATGCGCAAAAAAATGCTTTTGTGTTTCATGTTTTGCTCCAAAAAAAATTCCGCGATGCAACCGTGCGGAAAAGAAACCATGCTCTTTTCGCAACGGAAGGGAGAGACCTTTCGACCTGTCCCCCGGCCCAGACGCCATGGCTAAAGCTTTAGGCAATCGGGCTCGAACATATCGAATTTATGATAGCATAAAGGGCGCGCATTGTCAATTTTTCTTTTTTAAAAACTGATAATCTATACGCTTATCATCCACAAAATCTTTGTTTCTCTTGACAAAAACATTGAAAAAAAGAGATAATAAAAATATGAGAAAACAGGGAATTGTTTGGATATTCATTTTTGCGTTGTTGTTTGTGCTTGCCGCATGCGGCGAAGAAACGGCGGAGCCCGTAGATTACGCGGCTTATGTCGATACTTCGCACGTCTATACCGAACAGACTCTTACGGAAGCGCAGCGAACCGCTTACCCCGCCGCGCGCATCGATCACTATTATATAAGTGGCGATTATAAAGTGTTTTGTGTGACGGCCAAATACGGTTACAAAGGCGAGGTCCAAACGGTCATTCTTCTAAACAATGCGACCATCGAAAAAATTGCGGGTGTGGATATAAAAGAATCCGTCAACTATGGCGCAAAATGCTTTCGCGACAGTTATCTCGCCCAGTTTTACGGGCTTGACCTTTCGGCATATACGGCGATACGCGGCAAGTCGCAACCCCGTAATGAGGGCGAAATCGTCTATGTCACGGGCGCCACGGTAACCTCGGAAGCCATCATTGATGCCGTAAACGCGATAATTATTTTTATTCATCCTTAACAAGTCTGAAAATTTCCAATAACGATACAATTTTGTCGCACAGACTAAGACAAAAGGACTCTTTGTATTTGGGGGGAAAGGGTGTCAATGGGAACATATGCTTTACAATCATATCCTTTTCGATTTCGTTTAGCATATAATCCTCGGACGCTCTTTTATAAGAAATAGCAGGGTGTTTAAAGCCGTGTCCGCGTAAGCCCTTGTGCTTGTCATGCCAATCATAAAGGTAATAATCGTGCAAAAGACTGCCGCGAATCAAGGAGCAATAATCTACCTTGAGTTTGAGTTTTCTTGCCAATCGATAAGTAAGGGCGGTTACCCAAAGGGAATGCCGATAGGTCGATACGCCCGCATGCTGTACCCAGTTTTTTAAAAATGCGTATCTGCCCGTTTCAATAACGGTTGCGATAGTTTGGGTAAAAAACCTATCTTGCGGTAATTTAATCGTCCTTTTTATCTTCATTTTTGCCGCCGTTTATTTTGCTGTATTTGTCGTACAAATACTTGTAAATCGGTTTTTCGCCTTTGTTTTCAAAAATATCGTTGAGCAAACTGTTTAATTTAAAGTGAAGCGAAAAGAATGCTTTTTTGTTTTGTTGTCCGAATCTTGCTCTCCAATCCTTTTGCAATTCTTGAATGTTTACGGTATTTTTAAATTTTTCGACCACGGCGCGCAATTTTAACCCTAGTTTCATGGAAAACGCGAAATCTACCGCCATCACGCCGTAATAAAATCCCAATAGAAGCAACAGGGGCATACTGTTTGCGACATACTCTGTCCAACGGGCGAGCCAAGGGTTGACAAGAAAGTAATACAACAATCCGCAAGCCCCCCACATTGCCGAAAAAGACGGACAAACGATTCCCATAAAGTTGCCCCATTGGTTGCTATAATCCCAAAGTTTCAGTTTCATCCCTTTGATAAAGATAATGCCGCCTATCAATTCGAGCAAGGTCATAACGGCTACAACAACCGCCGTAAAAAAAACGATTTCGAGGATACGGTTGCCTAAAAACGCGGTATTTAGATTGCTAAGAAAATGTAACAATACGACGCCGAAACCGTAAATCGGCAAAGCAGGCCCGCTCAAAAATCCGGGGTTGACGAGTTTTTTTGCTCGGATACTGCGGCCAACAAATTCGCCCAACCATCCGCTTGTCGCGCCGAAGGCAAACAAAAATAAGATTGTATATAGAGTCTGCATATACCTTTCCTCTTTTTTATTGTATTCTGTTTATTACACTGCTTTGCGTAATCTGTCAGCAAAGAGCGTAATTATCATAGACAAAACATTTTTTGCGCTTCTTTGCAGCTCGCCCAAAGTCAATCCACCTTTTTTATAGGACTTAAAAGCGGATTGGTCGTATTTGCCGAGTTTTCCGCCGCCCGGCATTAGTACATCCACTTGGGCGCGGATGCGGTATCCGCTGTTGTAGTTTGCGTCAAAATCGGGGTCTCGGGAAGGCTGCATCCACCAATCCGTCATCACATTGCCGCAGTAATCCCATTCTTCTCTTAATACGGTGGTGCATAAATCGTAGTTGTAATGACTCCACACGCCGTTAATTTTGTTGTACGAAGTCATGATGTTGAGGGGCGCGCTCTCTTTTACGCAAATCTCGAAACCCTTAAGATAGATTTCTCTTAGCGCACGCTCCGATACGCGGGAATCGTGGCGGTTACGGTTGGTCTCTTGATTGTTGCAGGCAAAGTGCTTGGGGCATGCCGAAACTCCCTGTTTTTGTAAACCGCGCACAATTGCCGCGGCCATTTTGCCGCTCACAAGCGGGTCCTCCGAAAAATACTCGAAATTTCTGCCGCACAACGGGTCACGGTGAATGTTCATGCCGGGGGCAAGCAAAATGTCGGTTCCTTTTTCTTTCATCTCTTCCGCCACAAGCCCGAACAAACGCTCCGCCAATTCTTCATTAAAAGAACAAGCGATAAGCGTGCCGCAAGGCAAAAGAGAGGCATAACTCATGAGGCGTATCCCCGACGGTCCGTCCGTCGTAATGACGGGAGGCACGCCTTTTTCTCTTAGAGAAGGTAGAATACCCCCGAAAGCTCCCGCATTGCCTTTGGGCCCCAACGGACTGTTCATTTTGGTATTGCCGCGGCACAGCGTTTCCAACTCTTTTACGCTAAGTTGCGCGACAAAATCATCTAATTTTGCTTTACCTTGCGCGACATCCTTCAGCTTGATGCCCTTGTCCCCTGTTTGGGGAATATCTTGCGGAAGGTTTTTTGTGATGCGATGGGCGAGATTGCGTAAACCGCAGGCAATTTCCTTATCGCTTTTTGTCAACTTCCCGTCTTTATCAACAAAAGGTCTGAGCACTTTAAAAGTATTCTTTTTCTCGGGCGGCATCACTTCTTTGCGGGGCAAAATCATCTCTTTTCCCAATATTAGCTCTCCCGCGCTTACGGTATCTCTTACGCTGTTCCCGACAAAAAATAAATATTTGCCCGCTTCCGCGACATAGCAATGGCGGTTTCCCGTCTCTCCGCCACAGTCGTAAGACATCAGCGCGTAATAAGGCACGGACAGCGTCAGCGTTTCGCTCTCCCCCGGAGCAAGTAGTTTTGTTTTCGCAAAGGCTGCCAAATTTCTAATGGGTTTGCCCAGTTTGCCTTGTGGGGGCTCCACATAAACCTGAACGACCTCTTTGCCGCTGTATTTCGTCCCCGTATTTTGTATTGTCACGAAAAACTTCGCGCCGTTTTCCGTCTTACGCATGTCCGATTTTATCGAAAATTTTGTGTAGCTTTTGCCGAAACCGAAAGGATAAAGCGTGTCTTGCGGCGCAAAGGTCTCGAAATATCGGTATCCCACATAAATGTCTTCGGCATAGTTGTTATAAGCTTTGTTGCCGAAATTGGAAGAGGAGGGATACGCGGCGTAGCTTGTTGCTATCGTGTCCGTCAGCTTTCCCGAGGGGCAAACCTTGCCCGACACCACATCCGCTACCGCGTTGCCGCTCTCCATGCCGCCCTGCCACACATACAGCAAACCGCCTATTTTTTTGCCGTAACTATTAAGAGCGGAGAGGTCAATCAGATTTCCGCTATTGATTACCACCACGACTTTATCGAATTGTTTCGTGACCTTATCCAGCATATCGCATTCGGCGTCGCTAAGATAATATCCGCCTTTTTCTAAGGTGTGTTCTCTGTCTTCCCCCGCCGCTCTTCCTATTACAATAATTGCGGCATCGGATTGCTTTGCGGCATCTTCTACCAGCTTTTCGTCCAGCGGCATCTCGGGAAAGCATCTTGGCCAATGTCCCCAATATCCCTCGTCAGGCTTGTTCGCTTTGCACCAACTGCAGTAGATATCGGCAAGATCTTCGTTAACCGAAATCCCTACATTTTTAAAACCTTTTATTAGATTGACTAGATAGGCCGCCTTGACATCTCCGCCCGAGCCGTATCCCACATAAAAATAATCGTATTGCACGCGCCCGAATACGGAAACCTTGGTTCCGTCCCGTATCGGCAAAAGATAGTTCTCGTTTTTTAGCATCACAATGCCTTCTGCGGCAAGCTCCCGCGCGCCCTTTGCAAGAACAGGATTGATCTTTTTTTCGCCTTCGATTACGCCCCCCGTCTTTTGCGCAAGCCCAACCAGATACTTCGCCAACTTGGAAAACAACTTCATGTTACAACTCCGTTATGCTTTTTTATTATTGTAACATAATTAAATAGATTTTATAGAGTATTATCTCATCCTTCAATAGAAACAAAATCCCGTATTGCAGTTTGCCATACGGGTCTTGCATTTGAATTGCTCGCGCTAAGGTTACAGTACCGATATAGCGGGGGTATAGGGCATACCAAAGAGGTCGGCAACGGGTTTGCAGGTAAGGGCGCCGAGGTGACAGTTAAGACCCAGCATAAGTCCTTCGTCCGCTTGGAGCGCGGCTTGATATCCCTTGTTTGCGATTGCCAAACCGTAGGGAAGTGTCGCATTGTTGAGCGCAAGCGTCGAAGTGCAAGCCACAGCGCCCGGCATATTGCCCACGCAATAATGCACAACGCCTTCGTAGGTATAGATGGGATCGTCATGATAAGTAACATGGGAAGTCTCGCAACAGCCGCCTTGGTCTATCGCAACATCGACGATTACGGAACCCTTTTTCATATAGTTTAGATACCCTTTCTTGATAATATGCGGAGTCGCCGCACCGGGTACAAGCGCTGCGCCGATGACGAGATCGGCTTTGGAAATGGCTTCTATAATAGCTCCTTCGGTATTATAAAGCGTCTTTACTCTGCCCTGATATTCTTTGTTTAATGCGGTAAGCGCGGCAAGAGAAATATCCGCCACCGTGACATCCGCGTGCATGCCGACCGCCATTGCGCAGGCATTTTGCCCCACAACACCGCCACCCAAAATAAGCACATTGCCGGGAAGCACACCGGGTACGCCACCCAACAAAATGCCTCTGCCGCCGAAAGGCTTTTCTAAATATTTGGCGCCCTCTTGTATGGAAAGGCGGCCCGCGATTTCGCTCATGGGCTTAAGACAGGGCAGTCTGCCGTCTTTGCCGACGATGGTTTCGTAAGCAATGGCAATGATTTTGTTCTTTAAGCATACTTCGGTTAGCTTTTTGTCCGCCGCAAGGTGGAAATAGGTATAAAAGATTTGACCTTCTCTCATGAGCGCGTATTCGGGCTCGAGAGGCTCTTTGACTTTGATAATCATCTGGGCGACGGCATAAATATCTTCTATGGTATCCAACATTTTGCATCCGACATCCGTATAATCTTTGTCTTCGTAGCCCGAGCCTTCTCCCGCGCTTTTTTGGATAAATACGGCATGACCTGCGGCCACATAGGTTTCGGCATGGTGCGGCGTGAGTCCGACCCTGTACTCGTGCTTTTTGATTTCTTTGGGTACACCGATAATCATTTGATAACAACCTCCGTATCTAAAATATACTGCAAAGCTTTGGCTTTGGTATTTATCTATTTTTCGCCTTAAGGTCTACCGAAAACTCGTTTTTTGGGGAGGAGAATACAATGCTTGTCTTCGTTTTGGAAACGCCTTGCAAACTTTTGATTTCGTTGAGAACTTTTTCTAACGATTTGGTATTGTCTGTAATGACTTTTAGCAGATAATCGAAATCTCCCGCCACATAATGGCACTCTGTGATATTGGGATTTTGGATGACCGCCGCTTCAAACGCGTCGTTGTATTTGGGATGCTCGATACTGATAGACATCATCGCTATGACATCCTTGCCTATTTTGGAATGGTCTAACAAGACGGTATAGCCCAAAACAAAGCCCGAGGCTTCCAGCTTTTTCATTCGCTCTATTACGGCGGAAACCGAAAGTTTGATTTTTTCGGCAATTTCGGAAGCGTTGGACCGCGCATTCTTACGCAATAAATTGATAATTTTAATATCGGTATTATCCAAAACACCCTCCCATTATACAACATTCACTTCATGGTAAAAGTAGCCTATTATTACTATTATAATTGGCTTATTATAAAATGTAAATATTTTTTGTAAAAATCCAAAAAAATTTTGGAAAACTTCGGTTTTTTAAAAAATATTTTGGTTAAGGAAAAATCCTAAACACTTTGTGTCATTTTTGTAGGAGTCAATTGATGTCGCTTCGTTCTAGATTTTCTTTATCCTCATTTGTAATTTGACCATTGTACATTGTAATTTTTATTTATCCTTAACTTTTCAATCACACTATAGATATTACCTTCCAAAGTTAAGGATACTGCTTACGGCTTCGGCAACGCTGTTTGCGGTGTCTCCTGCAAGCATGCTTGCGGCATTCGTTTTGCTCTCGGCAAGCTCTCCCGCAAGTCCGTTAATATACGCGCCCGCATAAGCGGCAGTCAGGGGACAATTGCAAAAGCCCGCAATCCCCGCAAGAATGCCGGACAATACATCTCCGCTGCCCGCGGTCGCCATTCCCGCGCAACCCCTGTCTACCAAAAATACCTCTACTCCATCTGTAATTATGGTGGTGGGTCCTTTTAATACGACGATGGCGCGCACGGCATCCGCATAGCTTTTTGCGGCTTCTATGGGATTTACCAGTATTTCAGCCTTGGTTAACCCCGATAACCTCGAAAATTCCAGAAGATGCGGCGTAAGGATCATTTTGCATTTTGCCGATAACAGTGTTTGTCGCTCCATTTTGGCAAGCGTGTTCAGTCCGTCCGCATCGATGATAAGCGTACCGATATAGTTTGCCAGCAAATAGCTTATCAGCTTCTCGGTTTCGGCGGATTGTCCAATTCCCATGCCTACGGCGCACGCTTTGGTGTGATACAAAAGGTCTGCAATCTGTTCCTCATTAAATACAAATCGTCCTTCTCTCTCTTTAAGCGGAAACAGCGTGCTTTCCAAAAGGGTTGGCATAACGGCATGCGCAATTGAGGAAGGAACGGCAAGTTTGGTAACTCCCGCGCCTGCGCGCATGGCAGAACATGCTAAGTTGGCAAGCTTCGCGGCGCCGCTGTACTCGACGCTGCCGCCAATGAGCGCTACATATCCATAGGTGCCTTTGTTGGAATAGTGTTTGCGCAAAAACAACTCCATAATGTCTTTTGCTTCCACAAGAGAATAGGATGGTCGGCATAATTGGATGCCGATATCGCAATGAACCTTGCTTTTGATGACATCCTTTGCCATATTGAGGAAATGCCCCGGCTTATAGTCTCCTACCGAAACGGTAAGGTCGGATACGACCACCGTCGAGCCGATGCCGCACTCACCACCCAATCCGCTGTTGATATCCGCCGATACAATATAAGCGCCCGAAGCGTTTATCTTTTGTATTACTTCTTTGGCAAGCCCATCGGCTTCGCCGTGAAATCCTGTGCCGTATAGGCAATCTAATATTGTATGATAACCCGAAAACGAAATTTCGTTATTGATGAAACTGTAAGGAATACCTTTTGTTTTACAAAGGTCGAAATAGTGCTTCCCGTCTTCCGAAAACTTGTTTTGGAGCAAAAAAAGCATGCATTCTATCCCGTTATCATGCAAAAGGTTTGCGACGGCGTATCCGTCTCCGCCGTTGTTGCCCGTACCGCAAACAATTGCTACGGGAGGCCGCCATTGCGCGCTGCGGTAGATACCTTCCGCCGCGCGTCGCATCAGCTCTATACCGCTTATG
>JAQVTZ010000070.1 GCA_028699795.1 Clostridia bacterium
AAGGTTGTTTGCGATAAGTGTTAGGGCTGTATCCTCGAGTATGGCTCTTTCTTCGCTATCCATTGAATAAGAGTTTACCTCTAGTTGTAGGATGACATTGTCTTTGAGGATATAGTAATTGTATAATCCCCTATCGGAATAATATATTTTATCAAACCCTTTATTGGTGGAAGTACCCGTTATATCGGTTAACTTGTCTTTGCTCATCCATGAATATAGCCCGTTATTTTGCAACCAAATATCCATGTCAAAAACCATTTTCGCTTCTTTAGAGGAGTGAAGAACATAGATGCTTTGGTCTAAGTTTATATTGATATCACCGTCTATACCGGCATCCTCGTGTATTTTGTAATTATCCCATAACGATGTCTTGTATGTAAACACTTTGTTTTTCCATTTGTATTCGTCGGAATAAGTATGGGTTACCTCTGCCTGGACAAGGGCTTCGGCTTGCAATACAAAATCCGGAAGGTAGTCAAAAGAATAGTATTTTGCGGTAGCCGCAGCAATGAACGAATAAGAAAAAACAAAAACTAACAATGCCGAAATAAATAGATATAGCATTCTGTTTAGATTTACCAGCGCTTTGGGCAGCAATTTTTTCATGATTCTTGCCAAAACATAAACAAGTAAACTTATCAGTCTTATCCCCAAAAACAGAAAGAATAGTACCGCTACAAAAAAGTATCCAATGACATAAATATCTAAAAAGTGGTTGTTAAAAAAAAGCAATCCTATCAATGAAATCAAAACACTTAGAATTTGCCCTATGAAATACCAAAAGGCTCTTCTGTTGCCGTATCTAAAAACTTTGTTAGGGACAGATATTGTTGCGTTCTGTTCGTAAATGTAAATGGCTTGTTTGTCGTTTGACCAAAGCAAAGAGAGGTCGTTTCCCTTGGCTTCTTCTAATTCGGCTTCTACATCGCAATAAACAATCTTGTATTTAAAATTGCTAATCTCTTTTTTATAAATCTCTTTTTTGTTATCAATCCCAATCAGCGTAAGACCTTTTTGCCCCATTTTCTCATAATAAGCTTCTCTTTCGGGCAAAAGACTCTCTTGATATACCGCTTTTTTGCATACATAGTCCATAATAGGTTGTTCCCTCTTATCCAATCTTTCTGGTTATGATTACTTCAAACCTATCGCTTTTTTTGCAGCTACAACGATATCTGCAGCTTCCATATGGAAGACCTTGCGAAGGTAAGGCATTTTACCTACTTCGCCGAATTGTTCTTTGACGCCTACCGATTGCAATACGGTGGGACATTGTTCACAAAGCACTTCGGCAACCGCGCTGCGGAGCGCGCCCATTACATTGTGGTTTTCGCAGGTGACGACGGCGCGGGTTTTGCGCGCGGAGGCAATAATCGTCTCGGAATCAATCGGTTTAATGGTGGGACAAACAATGATTTCGGCGGATATGCCGTCTTCTTCGAGCTGTTTTGCCGCCTCTATCGCAGTAGATACCATCAATCCCGTTGCAACCAGCGTGACATCTTTGCCTTCGCGATAAACCTTTGCCTTAAAGAGATTGAAATCGGTGTCGCCCTCTTTGTATACGACAGGCGGACACTTGCGGAACATACGAATATAGACGGGCCCGTTGTGGTCGCGGATTTGGGGAAGCATCGCGGCGAACTCGACATTATCCGTCGGTTCATAGATAACAATATGGGGAATGCTACGGAGTACGCCGATATCCTCGAGCGCCATGTGCGTACCGCCGTTCAGCTCTGCCGAGATTCCGGGATCGGTGCCTACAATTTTAACATTTTGCTGTGCATAGCAAATGGAAATCATAATCTGGTCGCAAATGCGGCGTGTGGCAAAGGGCCCGAACGAGGTAATAAAAGGGATAAAGCCATAGCTTGCAAGACCTGCGGCGACCGAAGCCATATTTTGCTCCGAAATGCCTACATTGATTGCTCTGTCTGGGAAATCTTTTTCCAGCGGATTGCTGCCGATGCACTTAGATAAGTCAGCATCCACAATTATTATTCTTTCGTCGGCAAGAATGTTTTCTTTGATAAAATCGGTAAAGACTTCTTTCATTAATTTCTCTTTTAGCATAACCCACCTCTTATTTCGTTTACCGCGCAATCTCTCTGTTCGCAAGATACGCTCATGCTGTGACAACCGCCTTTGGCGCTCTCTACGAATTCGATACCCTTCCCCTTGATTGTGTGCATCACAATCATGGACGGTTTGCCCGTATTCGCTTTCGCGGCAATTATCGCTTTGTCCAGCCCTTCCAAACAGTTGCCGTCTACCTCGTATACATTCCAACCGAAGGCCTTCCATTTCTCTGCCAAAGGCTCTAAATTGTTAATTTCCTCTATCGCACCGTCCAATTGATATTTATTATAATCGGTAAACACAATTAGATTGTCCAGCTTTTTGTGGGCGGCAAACAGCGCGGCTTCCCAGATCTGTCCTTCTTGACTTTCGCCGTCGCCGATAATACAATAACAACGCGCGCCGTCTTTCTTGAGTTTGGCGCCAAGCGCAATTCCTACCGCGCAGCTCATGCCTTGTCCCAAAGAGCCTGCCGTCATGTCGATGCCGGGGGTTTTGTTCATATCGCAATGGCTGGGGAGTCTTGTGCCGCCTTGATTGAGGGTAAGGAGTTCGGACTTTTCGAAATACCCCATTTCAGCAAGCACGGCATACACGGCGGGACCCGCGTGACCTTTGCTGCACACAAAGCGGTCGCGTCCCTCCATTTTGGGGTTAGCAGGGTCGATTTTCATGTGTTTTTTATATAGCAGGGTAAGCGCTTCCACTATCGACAAGCTACCGCCAATGTGGCCAGCTCCGATACTGCATATGCTGCTTACGATATTGACTCTGATTTCTTTTGCAAAGGACTCTAATTCTTTATAATCCATGCTTACTCCTTTTCTGCCGAAAAACGGCACATCCTGTCTCTGTTAAGGTTTCGCTTATTATAGCATAGCGGCATGATACCGTCAATGCGTAGCAATTACAAATCGAGGGCGAATACGATACTTCCAAACCCTTTTTTGTACTCTTTAAACCCATACTTTTTATAAAAACTCACGCCCTTTTCGTTGTCGGCACCTACTCCGAGATGTACGCCTTTTACTCCGGATTCTTTTAGCTTTGCAACCAAAGCATCCACCAATTTGGTGCCCATCCCCTGCCGTTGTCCTTCGGGCTTGATGTCGATGTGCAGATGGGCGGGATATTTGCGGGCGACTGCCGTCATATAAAGCCCGCTTATGCCATGCATCAACCAATGCTTCAAAGATACTTTGCGCAAAGGGGCCGAAAAATGCTGTTTGAATTGCTTTTTATAAGTATTATAGTCTTTGGCGCAAAGAATATATCCTATTGCTTCGTCTTTTTCGTTCGCAACGATAAAACAAGTGTCGCTCTCATACAAGAGATAATAGTCGCAATACATATACCAAAGCGCCTTCGTCTCTTCGGGCGTGTTAAATCCGCTGGAGGTAACAAGACAAATATCTCTGCAGTTTTCGAAATCTTTGGGTTGATACGGTCTGATTTTCATAATCTTTCTCCTATTGGGAACCCTATTGCCCCCTATCTATATTGTAATGTAATCAACCTGTCGGGCACTTCGCAAGATAATTCTTCTTCCAGCCCATAAAGGTGTATGAATATCGTGTTAAGTTCTTCTTCGTTGCGCTTAAGCCGAATAAAGTTGTTTCGCGCTTCTTCTTCGTGAGGAGGTACAGTATAATGCCAATCGGCGCGCGCAATCGCAACATTTTCTTTCACCAATTCTTCAATGCGCGCCCGTTGTGTGGGAGAAGGCTCGAGATAGGGCAAATTTTTGATATCCCCCACCTGACAATTGATGGTTGGATTTTGCGCGTTGAGATAAGCCGTTGCCACCGTACTGCAAAGATATCCCAAAATAACAAAAATATCTTCGTCCTTTTTAGGAAATCCACACGAACCGCCCACATCAAAAACGCTGTTGTTGCTCAGTCTGGCGCCGAAATACCCTTTGGAGGATACCAGTGTCCATGTGAGACAAGGCTTGAAATAATACGCTTTGGAGGGCAAACGGTTGCCCGATTTTGAGAGCGCTTTGCGCGTCTCTTTGTCGAATCGTATTGCGTAATCGATATTGCCGTACCATTTGCGGTACGGGCCGCCTTTGTTGTAAAGGGCGTATGGCTTGCCGATTCGATCGAAATCTTCTATACTTACGGCATTGTTGGCGATATCCGACGCATCAACTTCTGCGATTTTTACAAGGTACTTCTTGTTGTCGCCTGTGGCAAGCCCTTGCCGTATTTCTAGTACATCTTGCAGTTTTCCCTTGCGGTAATTCCATATGAATGAGTCGCCCGTCCAAAAGATGATGCTATTATACGGCGTATCGTTGTACCGAGCCCGGTTGACAGTGTACTTTCTCCCTCCGCTTTGCAATGCGCGGGCGCTGTCTTCTCCCTTTTCTATCTTAATATAATGCCCGTCCTCTCCCGTACAGTTCGCCGAAAGCACAAAGCATGAAAGGTATACGACAGCTTCTTTATAGTCATCCGCAGGCAACATCGCAAGGTTTTTGATGTCGCAAGAAGAAAAGATGTGCCGCCTCAAACCGATAAACTGTTTGGTAAACATCCAGTTGAAGGGGCAAACCACTCCCATGTAGCCGTCCGCTTTCAGCATTTGTAAACTTCTTGCGATAAACACGGCGAACAAGTCTGTCTTAAATTCCGCATAGTTGCTCTTAATAAACTCCAAAAGGCTTTTGCCGCAATCGGAAGAAGCAAGGTAGGGCGGATTCATCAATATAATATCATACTTTGCACCAAAAATCGAGAGAGTTTTTCGTATCTCACTATTGTAGACATCATCACAGACTTCGCCTCTCTCGTTTTGAGGAAAAAGGGAAACGGAGCCGCGCTCTCCCAAATGGAGCAATCCGTCATAAATTTCTTTTTGTTGTTGATATTGGATGATTTCATCGGGAGCAAAGGAGCGGAGCGTAACAATATTAAAGTCCGTACCGAACTCCCTGTTAAGCAAATATTTGCAAAGTGTTGTTGCTCTGTCCTCTATATCCAATCCTAAAAAATTGGCAGAAAGAAGCGGCCCGATTTCAAGCTCTGAATAACCTAGTTTTCGATACGCCGAAACCATCAATTTTGCGGCGCAAAAAAGCAAATTACCCGTGCCTACGGCAGGGTCTAAAATGCGGATTTTTCTTATATCCGTTTTGCGTTTGGCAAAATCCTTTTTGCTTACGCCGCCCAAATAGCGGAAGTCTAAATTGATACCGCATTCATACAAAAGACGCCCCAAAGAGTTTTCCGTGATGTATTCGGCAAGAGGAAGCGGGGTAAATAATTGCGTTACGGCGGGGATTTCTGCTGCATCGATTCTGCCGTGAGCCATCTTCTTTTTGTTTAGTTTTGCGCGACGATCGTTGTTGTACGCCTGAAAATAATACGACGCGCAGTAAAAAGCGTCCTTACAGGAAAAAGAATCTTTAAGAGCCTCCTCCATATAATAACGGTATACCGCTTCTTCGCCTTCTTCCGCGCGGCTTTCCGTTGCTCTTTGATAAAGCAATTTTGCTTTTTTGCAAATGGTTTTGTTCATCTAAGGTATTTGATTTTGTATAAAACAAAAATAAGGCTGTCTAAGACAGCCCCTTATAGTTGGATTATGTGTAATTATTGCTCGGATATTGCTTCTTGCGGGCAAGTACTTGCACAGATGCCGCAATCCAGACAAACTTCGGGATCGATCGCATATTTGTCGTCGCTCTCCGCTATCGCTCCAACGGGACAAACATCTACGCACTCGCCGCATGCAATGCAAACTTCTTTGTTAATTTGATATGCCATTTGATTTTCTCCTTATAAAATGTTATGCGCTTCTATTTAAGCTATGCCTATTCTAGCACCGCAAAAACCGTTTGTCAATAGAAATATAAGGGGAACAGGATGATTGCACCGCAAAATGTCTTTATAAAGCTTGGGGCAATTCTTTTAACGATTGCAACAGCGTAGGGGTATCGGTAGAGTATAATAAAAGCAACTTGCCGCCGTTATAAGTGTCTTCCGTTTTGCTCGCAAAAACGAGCATGGTTTGTTTGCCTGTTGTGTCTGCGTTGACCCAAAAAAATAACTTTTCGTATTTTCCTGTGGCAGGGAAACACTCTACCCAATAATCGCGTAGAATTTTGTAGCGAAAAACGGTATCGTCATCGCAGACCGCTTCTTCTGTTGTAGAAGGATTGAGCAAAGAATAACGGGAACTGTTGAGGGCGCGGTTAATCGCTTTTTTTACCACTTGATAACCTTCGTCTTGGGAAGTGTACTCTTGTAAATTGCCCGGTGTATGCACCGTGAACCCGTCATACTTGAGCGGGGCGGTAAGAGGCTTATAAAAAACCACAACCGAAGTAAAGATAATACATACGCTTATCAAAACTGACCAAAAAATTATTTCTTTTTTGTTCATAGCGGTATCCCCTACAATTCTTGACGGTCTATCGCTATTTTAGCACAGTGCGAAAAAGAATTCAATCCCCTATTTCAGAAGGAGGGGCCTCTTCCAATTCGTTTTTAATATCGTCTATCAATTGATTGCGGTCGATAATGAGTTTGGAAAGAGGATATGCTTTGATTTCGAAGGCGCCGTCTTCGCCGTCGATACGAACCTTTACTTGCTCGCGGATAATATCGTCGGCCACCACGGTTCCCACACCATCGGGTGTGCGTACTTGAGAATTGAGTTTGGGCATCTTTTTTGCTGTTTCTTGATAAAATTGGTTTTCGTACCTAAGACAACACATCAGTTTACCGCAGTAGCCGCTTATTTTGTTGGGACTTAAAGATAACCCCTGTATCTTGGCCATTTTGATGCTGACTTTTTCGTAATCCTGCAAAAAAGTAGTGCAACAACAGGGTCTGCCGCAGGGCGCGAGCGCGCCGCGTAATTTGATATCTTCTCTTTCGTAAATCTGTCTTAATTCGATACGCAAATGAAAGACCGATGCAAGCTCTTTTACCAGCTCTCTAAAGTCAATACGGGACTCGGCGATAAAATAGATGATGATTTTGGCACGGTCGAAAGTATACTCCGCATCCACAATTTTCATGGGCAGCTTATGCGCGCTAACTTTTTCTACCGCAACCCCGATGAGCCTATCTCTTTCTGCCAAATTTTTTGCGTTTTGTTCCTCGTCTTTTTCGGTTGCCTTGCGTATAACGGGTTTGAGGGGCGGCACGACTTCGCTGTCTTTGATTTCTTTGTTGCCAAACACCACTTTGCCGAACTCGATGCCGCGGACCGTCTCCATAACGGCGTTGTCGCCGCCTTTCAGTTCGATACCGTTGGGGTCGAAATAATATGTTTTTTGTCCTGTGCGGAACTTAATTCCTACCACTATTGCCATTTGTATTTTGCCTCCAGTATTTCAAATAATATTGTGTCCGCAATGCCCGCCGCCGAAACATAGAACGCAAGCATTTTTCTTGCTTTGTTAAGGGACAGAAGCGCCATGGCGACGCCTCCCGGACTAAATCCCTTAGATATTTCTGCCAAATCATAATCGCGGTTGTGTGACGAGCGGGGTATGCCGCTCGCGCTTGTAAGACGCATGACATCGTTTAGAATCACCTCTAAAATATCCAGCGTCACAGGTAAGTTTTCTTTGCCGAACATCGCTCTTCCCGTAAAAGAGGGAATATCGCGCGAACTTTTGCACTTTAAAAGCGTATCGAAACACTCGTCATATAGTTTGGGATAATCTTCGTTTTGGGCATACAAGTATGCTTTGTCGAATCTTGCCCCCGAAAGTGCCGATGCCGTTTCCGCCGTTTTGTGCGGATACCCGTCTTCCAACAATTCTTCATAAATATCTTTACAGGTAAAGGTCGGAAGATAAACCTTTTTTGCGCGGGAAACCACTGTTTGCAACAATCCGCCCTCGCTGCCCGCAAGTAAGAACATAACAACACCCTTAGGCGGCTCTTCGTAAATTTTAAGCAGTTTGTTTTGCGATTGCGGCATCAGTGTTTCGGCATTGTCTATAAAATAAAGTTTGGTTTCGCTTTCCCACCCTTTGATATAGGCATCCTCTATAAGCATTGTCGCATCGTGTACACGGAATTTGCCGTCTTTATTATACACCTTAACATCGGGATGACAATCCGAAAACACCTTTTCGCAAACAGGACACTCTCCACATCCCTTTTCGGGACAGAGAATGACCGAAGCGAACATTTTTACAAAAAGAGCGCGAACCGTCGCATCTGCCCCCAATACCAGATAAGCGTGAGACAGCCCGCCGTGGGCGAGGCTCTGCGTGAATTCTTTGTATTCTGCGCTGTCTTTGATTCGCTTTTCGAGCATTAAGAAATCATCCCTTTCTCTTTTAACAATTTTATGATATTTCGGTGTGTCTCCAACTTATCCGCGCTGGGCACGACGGACACGAATCGCGGATTGTCGGCGGCAATGCTTTTATACCCCTCGTAGACCTTGCTATGGAACTCCTTGCTTTCGTTTTCTATGCGGTCGTTTATGATATGCTTGCCGTTTTGTTTGCGCCAAGACATCGCGGGGTCCATATCGATAAATACCGTGCAATCGGGCAAACAACGGTTGACCGCCGCCGCATTAACTTCTAGCACCTTGTCATATCCGAGTCCTCTCGCATAGCCTTGATAGGCGATACTGCTGTCCAAATATCTGTCGCAGACCACGATTTCGCCACGCTCTAAAGCGGGCTTGATGACCCGTGCAATATGGTCGGCTCTTGCCGTTGCGAACAAATAGGCCTCCACCATGGGAGATATTTTGTAGACGCTGCTCAACAAAAGACTTCTTACCGCTTCCGCTACCTCGGTACCTCCCGGCTCCCGCGTAAAAATTGCAGGCTGAGAAGTCTTCTCCAGATAATCTTTTAGAAGTCTAAGTTGGGTGGATTTGCCCACGCCCTCACAGCCTTCGAATGTAATAAACTTACCGGACATAACGCCCTCCGAGAAAACATAAATAACAAAAGCAAGTGACTCTTCCTATTTTTTGCTTCTTTTATTTTTCTGTTTTTATAAACATATTTATTCTAGTATGATACCACAAAAACCGCGCCGTTATCAATACCGAAAAACGATTTCCCAAATACCGACAAAAACTCGATATCGCGTTTGCTCAATACATGCCCCGGAAGAAACAAAGGCACCCCCGGAGGATAACATCCTATCTCACGATAAAGCGTTTTTCCGATTGCATCTTGCAAAGATACTCTCTTGCACACACCCCTTATTGTCAGTTTTCGCGGCGTTCCATAAAAAGGAAATTGTAATTGTTGTTTACAATCATTTAGACCGCCTATTCT
>JAQVTZ010000071.1 GCA_028699795.1 Clostridia bacterium
GTTTTTTATAAACCCTATACAGCGCGGCGCCGATGACGGTGGTACTCAGATGCCCGATATGAAAAGGTTTTGCAATGTTGATGGAGCTGTAGTCGATACAGACCGTTTTTCCGCTGCCCATGTCCGAATTTCCATAACCGCGCTTTTGGGCAAGCACCGCGTTAAGCGTATCTCTCGCAAGCGCAGATTTATCCAGTTTAAAATTGAGATAGCCGTTAACCGCTTCAACTTTGCAAAACCCGTTGTTTGCAAGTGTTTCGCTAAGCTCTGCGGCAATTGCTTGCGGCGCTTTGCGCAGTGTTTTGGCGAAACGGAAGCAGGGCAGAGCGTAGTCGCCCATCGCGCTGTCCGAAGGAACAGCAAGCAAAGAATAAATTTCTTCGGTAGAAACGCCGACTATTTGAATCAGTTCGGCAATCTTTTGTTTATTGGGGTTACTATAATCTGCCATTGCTTTGTCACTCCGTCAGTACTTTGCGGTCTTTTATGGTGTATTTTTTATAATGTTTGCCTAAATTACGGGTTAATTCGGTGCATGTTACCATCGTTTGGATACCGTCCAGCGATTGAAACAATGCGTCCTTGCGAGTGTCGTCCAACTCGGACAGTACATCGTCTAAAAGAAGCACCGGCGTTTCGCCCGTTTTTTCTTTAAATAGCTCGATTTCCGCAAGCTTGAGCGAAAGCACTGCGGAGCGCTGCTGCCCTTGGGAGCCGAAATTGCGGATATCGACGCCGTTCGCGGCAATCTTGATATCGTCACGATGCGGCCCTACGGTCGTATAATCTAGTTTGCAATCCTTGGCAAGCGACTCTTGCATCCGCCTCTTGAGGTCTTCGGCGATATTTTCGAGATGGACTTCTTCGGTTTCGTAATGTATGCGTAAAGTTTCTTTGCCCGAAGTAAGCATCTCGTGCCGCATTGCCGCATAAGGGGCAAGTTTTGCCAAAAACTTTGCGCGTTCTTGAATAATAAAAGAAGCGCACCGCACGAAGTCGGCGTCTACTAAGGATAGCATATCTTGCAGAGATGGCCGCCCTTTGTTGGTTTTGAGCATCACATTTCGCTGGACAAGCAGTTTGTTGTATCTTTGCAAAGTGTAGAAATAGGTTTTGCTTTGCTGGCAAAGGCTGATATCAAGGAATCTTCTGCGGTAAGCGGGTGACTCTTTTACAAGAGAAATTTCGTCCGGCGAGAAGAATACAACATTGAGTACGCCCATCAACTCACCCATTTTTTGGAGCGGCAAACCGTCTACCAAAATGCTTTTGCGGCCTTGCGGATTGACATAAATGTCGATGTGGTGTTTGCTGTATTTTTTTTGCACGGATACCGATACTTTGGCGCCGCCTTCGGCGTCCCAGCGAATTAATTCTTTGTCTTTGTTGTGACGATAACTCCTGCCCAAAGAGGCAAAATAAAGGCTCTCCACAAGGTTGGTTTTGCCCGCGGCATTTTCTCCGGTGATGACATGGATACCGTCTGAAAAGCTAACATCTTCCGATGGATAGCTCAAAAAATCCTTTAATGTCAACCGAGTTACGATCATTGGTCCTCCAGTTTATACGGGGTTACCTGATAGACATAATAATTCAACCAGTTGTAGAACAACAGATTGCCCGTGCTGTTCCAACTCATGTTGATACGCTCGGTATCGCCGTCAATAAAATAGTTTTCGGGCGGCGCGGTATCCAACCCTTTATCGATGTCACGAAGATATTCTTTTTTGAGCGTATCGCGATCGTACTCGGAATGACCGAAGAAAAAGAATTTGCGGCAGTCTTTGGATTTGACAATGGAAAGCCCGCAATCGTCACCCTCGGCAATTACTTTCAGTTTGCTGCAAGCGCGCACGGCCTCTTCGTCTATCGCGGTATAACGCGAATGAGGAATCGAAAACCTGTCATTTAATCCTTTTAATAGCGGCTCAAACTCGCTTTTTGCACTATTTTTAAACACGCCGAACAGCTTTTGGGGAAGCGTCATCTTGTTTATCCCGTAATAATGGTACAGCGCGGCTTGGGCGCCCCAACAAATAAAGATGCTGGAAGTGACCTTATTGTGCGCATAGTCCATAATCTTTTTAAGTTCTTCCCAATACAGGACCTCGTCATACTCCAGCGTTTCGACGGGCGCGCCCGTAATAATCATACCGTCTATTTTTTTATCTAAGATATCGTCGAATGTTTTATAGAATTTTTCTAGGTGGTCGGACGAGGTATGCGAAGATTTATAACTTTCGGTTCTGACGAGCGTGACATTGACTTGCAGCGGCGTGTTGGATAACAAGCGCATCAGTTGCGTCTCGGTCTCTATTTTGGTGGGCATCAAGTTAACAATAGCAATTTCTAACGGGCGGATGTCTTGCGACTCCGCACGCTTTTTGGACATGACAAATATGTTTTCGTGTTCAAGTACCCGAAACGCCGGGATTGCTTTGGGTATTACTATCGGCATACTCTCTCTCCCGATTTACTCCTATTCTTGACTCACTTTTAATGCGTTGAGGACATCTTCTAGAATGTCGCTTTCGCCCTCGATTCCAACCGAAAGGCGAATCAGGTTGTCGGCAACTCCCGCTGCTTGTAGATCGCTAGCCGAAAGTTGTCTGTGCGTGGTACTTGCGGGATGCAATACGCAACTGCGGCTGTCTGCAATGTGGGTTACAATCGCAAAAAGCCGAAGCGCTTTTTGGAACTTCATTGCGGCATCACGTCCACCTTTAATTCCGAAGGTCACCATGCCCGAGGCCATGCCGCCGTCGAAATATTTTTGCACTCTGTCATAATACTTGTCACTAGGAAGCCCCGCATACTTGACCCACTCTATGGCGGGATTTTCTTTTAACGCTCTGGCAACAGAAAGTGCATTGGCGCTGTGACGGGCAATGCGAAGATGCAAAGTTTCGATTCCTAAATTGGTAAGCCACGCATTCATTGGCGCCATTTGGGCACCAAAATCACGCATTCCGATACCCCTAGCGCGCGTAATGAATGCGGCGGGACCCACATCTCTTGCAAAAACCATACCATGATAACTGCTGTCTGGCTCATTAAAGCGGGGGTATCTGGGATTGCCGAGATACGGGAATTTTCCGTCGTCTATGATGATACCGCCAACACTGGTGGCGTGGCCGTCAAGATACTTGGTGGAGGCGTGCACAATTACATTGGCGCCGTGCTCGAAGGGACGGCAAATGATGGGCGTAGGCAGTGTGTTGTCTACCATGACCACGATATTGTGTTTTTGGGCAATCTTTTTAATCTTTTGGAAATCTGCCACTATCATCGCGGGGTTTGCCAAACTTTCTAAAAAGATGAGGCGGGTTTTGTCGTCTATCAGCGCTTCAATTTCGGTCTCGGTCGCGTCTTCGCCAAAAAAGCGGCAATTGACACCCAATTTGCGTAAGGTAACATTAAACAGATTGTAGGTGCCGCCGTACAATGTGGACATTGACAAGAAGTTGTCTCCTGACTCGGCTAAATTGAGTATCGCAAGAAGAGTCGCAGACATTCCGCTTGCAGTCGCCATCGCGCCTACGCCGCCTTCTAGAGCGGCCATTTTTTCTTCCAAAAATCCCAAAGTGGGATTGCCGAGCCGTGTATAGAAGTATCCCGGTTTTTTGAGGTCGAAAAGGTCTCCCATCTCTTCGGGGGTTTCGTAATAAAAAGTGGTGCTCTGCACGATAGGAGCCACTCGGGGCTCTCCATTTTTGGGTTTATAGCCTGCTTGTACGCATTTGGTCGCTATATTTTTCATCTATTTGCCTCCCGTATGTTATCTGTTGTTGTGCTCTTTTATCGCTCTTTCTACTTCGCGTTTTATATCCTTCTCCATAAGGCTACGCCGCTTGTCCTGCCCTTCTTTGCCTTTGGCAAGTCCGAGTTCCGCCTTTACAAGCCCGCCCTTAAAATACAGCTTTGTCACGACAAGCGTATACCCCTTTTGCTGCACCTTCGCTTTCAGCTTGTTGATTTCGTGCGCATGCAAAAGCAGTCTTCTGGTTCTTTCGGGGTCGGGTTTGAATTGCGTTGCCATCTTATAGGGGGAAATATGCGCGTTTAGCAACACGATTTCGCCGTTTTTTATCGTGGCGTAACTATCCTTGAGATTGACATTGCCAAGGCGGATACTCTTTACTTCGGCGCCTTGCAGCTCTATGCCCGCCTCGTAAGTCTCTTCGATGAAGAAGTCGTGAAAAGCCTTCTTATTTGTCGCTATTGTCTTAATATTTGCCATTTATGCCCATTCAGTATATCATAGAAATAAAAAAAAGGCTATAATTTCTATAGCCGTTTCTTATCTTGATACTACGCTTTTTGGACGACTAGTCCAGCTTTGCTCTGAGAAGATATACTACAAAAAACAAAATTGAGGTGACGAGGATGGAACCTGCGATAATCATCGTCCATTTTTTGAATCTGCTGTCCAGTGTCTTTGCTTTGTTTTTACCAAAAAAAGATTCGGCCGCGCCTGTGATAGCGCCCAAGTTGGTTGTATTGCCCTCCTGCAGCATGACGATAATGATCATTGCCAAGGAGAGCAAAACCATTATTACCATAAAAATAATAGACAATACATTATAAAACAGATACCAATCCATTAGTTAACCTCCGACATCCACATTCGATGCTTAGCTATTATATCACGAAATATAACCGCAATCAAGCAATTTTATCATTTTATCCGTATGTTCACTTTTGTTTTCTATTCCCTTATCTTTCTTTTTTATACTAGAGTAAAGTCTATTGCCACCTGCGGATATTTTATGATATGATAATAGCATGTCACAAGGCAAATACACGATAGGAGAATAACATGGAACAGTATAAATGTAAAGTATGCGGTAGCGAATTTGAGGTAAAGAAAGGCGAAAAAGCGGTTTGTCCCGTTTGCAAACAAGAAGGTGACAAGCTTGTTAAAGTGACGCCCAAAAGCTATAAAGGGACCAAAACCGAAGCGAATCTTCTCGCGGCTTTCGCAGGAGAATCCCAAGCGCGCAACAAATACACCTATTTTGCAAGCGTTGCAAAAAAAGAAGGTTACGAACAGATTGCCGAAATCTTTTTAAAAACCGCGGATAACGAAAAAGAGCATGCCAAACTATGGTTCAAAGAGTTGGGAGAATTGGGCGGCACCGCAGAGAATTTGTTGCACGCGGCAGAGGGCGAACACTACGAATGGACCGAAATGTATGCCGATTTTGCTAAGGATGCCGAAGCAGAAGGGTTCAAAGCGCTTGCCGCAAAATTTAGAATGGTGGCGGCTATCGAAAAAACACACGAAGAACGGTACCGCAAGTTGCTCGGCAATGTAGAGACCAAAGCCGTATTCGAAAAAGCGGGCGTGATCTTGTGGGAGTGCCGCAACTGCGGACATCTTCTGCTTGCCAAAAAGGCGCCCGCGGTTTGTCCCGTATGCGCTCATCCGCAAGCCTTTTTCGAACTTCGCACCGAAAATTATTAAGAAGTATCTCACTTTTTTAAATCGTATATGAAGTGGGTTCTTAAAGTATATTTCAAGCGTGAGGAGGCGATATGATAGAAGAAAAAGCGATGTACAAGATAAGCTACGGGCTTTATCTGCTGACCTCCAAAGACAAGAATGGTCGCGACAACGGCAGTATCATCAATACCGCGGTCATGCTTACGGACACCCCCAAACGGATAACAGTCAATGTCAACCGCGAAACCTATACCAATGAGATTTTAAAAAAGAACGGCGTATTCAATCTTTCGGTGCTGACGGAGTCCGCCCCGTTTGAGCTGTTTAAACGATTTGGCTACCAAAGCGGAAAAACAACAGATAAATTCGAAGGGTTGCAAAGTGTGGCAAGTGCCGAAAACGGCTTGCTGTATCTTACCGAACACGCCAACGCGGTGATCTCGGCAAAAGTAATAGACGGTATCGATTACGGCACGCATACGCTGTTTGTCGCCGAAGTGACGGACGCCAAAGTATTGAGTGACGCGCCGTCTGCAACCTACGGCTATTATTTTGCCCGCGTTAAGCCCAAGGATAAGATTCCGCAAGGCAAAAAGGGCTATATCTGCAAAATATGCGGTTATATTTACGAGGGCGAGCCTCTCCCCGAGGATTTTATCTGCCCCGTATGCAAATATCCCGCAAGCTATTTTGTAAAACTATAAGCAAGCTCTATGAAAGAATCGGGAATTTTGTTGCATATCAGTTCATTGCCCTCCAAATACGGCATCGGCACATTGGGAGAAGCCGCGTACCGTTTTGCCGATTTTTTGGCGGAAACAGGACAAAACTATTGGCAGATTCTTCCGTTGGGGGTGACAGGCTACGGCAATTCGCCTTACCAAAGCGCGTCGAGTTTTGCAGGGAACCCCTATCTTATTGATTTGGAGCTGCTTGCGGAACAAGGTTTGTTGCAATCCTCCGATTACGAAAACATCGATTGGGGCAAAGACCCCTGCCGCGTGGATTATGGGCAATTGTATTTTTATCGAAACAAAGTCTTGTCTTTAGCGGCTAAAAGGTTCGACAAAAGCAACAGGGATTATATTCGGTTTTGCAAAGAAAACACTTTTTGGCTGGACGATTTTGCTTTGTTTATGGCCATCAAAGAACATTTCAACATGGTAGGTTTTGACCAATGGCCCACAGAATACGCCCATAGAGAGAGAACTACCCTAGAGAAATTTGCCAAACACCATACAGAAAAAACGGATTATTACAAGATTACGCAATACTTTTTTTATTCACAAGAGTCTGCCCTAAAAAAATATCTTAACGGTAAGGGCATTCGGCTGATAGGCGATATCCCGTTTTATACAGCATACGACAGCGCGGATGTTTGGGCGAATCCTCAATTATTTCTATTGGACGAAACCCTCGTGCCCGTCGATGTTGCGGGCGTGCCGCCCGACGCTTTCTCGGAAACAGGTCAGCTCTGGGGCAACCCCTTATACGATTTTGAAGCGATGGCAAAAGACGGATACGCTTGGTGGGCGCGCCGCTTATCCCATAGCCTTCGCCTTTGCGATATTCTTCGGATAGACCATTTCCGCGCCTTTGAAAGCTATTATGCCATTCCTTATGGCAGCAGGGATGCGACAGAGGGCAACTGGGTGCAAGGCATCGGCACAGAGTTTTTCGAATCGCTGAAGATAGACAAGACACAGATTATCGCAGAAGACCTTGGCATCATCACCGACGAGGTGCGCGCGCTTATTGAAAAAACAGGTTTCCGCGGAATGAAAGTATTGCAGTTTGCCTTCGACGGCAAAGATGACAACCTTTACCTTACGAAAAACTATCAAAACGGTGATTGTGTTGTCTATACCGGCACGCACGACAACGATACAACTTTAGGCTGGTTCCGCAATGCGGATTTATCCATAAGGGAACAAGTTTTGCGCCGTGTGCCGTATGCGTTTACGCAACCCGCAACCCACGCGCTTATTCGTTATGCCATGGAAAGCAAAGCGGATATCGCTATTATCCCCATGCAAGACTATCTCGAATTAGGGAGCGAGGCGCGCATGAATACCCCCGCCACAACCTATGGGAATTGGGAATGGCGACTCCGCGAGGATTATAAGAGTCCTGGATTAGTAAAAGAAATAAAAAGGATGTTGCGCTACCGCAAAATTTCTTCTAAGCAACGTTAAACGAGGTTCTCATGCTATTATTGAATGTCATTTATCAAACAAAACAGGGACAAAGAGAGACTTTCCTGTCCGCCATTGAAGCGTTGGGGATACCCGAAGCCTCGAGAGCGGAAAAAGGATGTCTTGCCTACGATTATTACTATCCCGTACAAGGGGAAAATACGATTTTTTTAAACGAAATATGGGAAAACGCGGATTGTCAGGCAGCGCACACGCGCGCCGCGCATTTTGCAAAGCTTCAAGAGTTGAAAAAAGAGTATGTAGAGAGTGTCACACTCATGAAATATAATGCCGAAAGGCTGTGAGGCGGTATGAGAAAGGTCTTTGTCAGCGCGTGCATAACGGGTATTCATTGCCGTTATGACGGCTCTGCCGTATGGGCGGAGGTTTTGGACACAATAGAGGACGAGGTTTGCCTGATTCCCGTCTGTCCCGAGGTGTACGGAGGGATGCCGACGCCCCGCAACTCCGGAGAACGGTTGGGCGAAAAGGTCATTGATTCGCATGGGGCAGATGTTACGGATTATTATACGAGAGGCGCCGAAGACTTGATAAGGTTGGCAAAAAGATTGGGAGTGACTGCGGCGATTCTCAAGGACCGCAGCCCTTCCTGCGGTTGCGGCGTTATTTATGACGGCACATTTACTTCTAAAAAGATAAAGGGAAACGGCGTATTCGCTCAACTGTTAAAGGATGCAGGTATTCATATTTTTTCTGAAACCGATTCAGATGGAATAATGGGATTTGTGAGGGAAAACGATGAAGAAACTAACGGGTAAGGTCATTGTTATAACGGGCGGAAGCAAAGGCTTCGGCAGAGCGCTTGCAGACATTTGGGCGCAAGACGGCAATACCGTCATCACTTTGAGCAGAAGCGGAGAAGACAACGGGAAAGCCCGTTTCCGCTGTGATGTGTCGGATGCGGAATCCGTTCAAACGGTATTTAAGAAAATTGGCTTACTTTACAAAAAAATCGATATTTTGGTAAACAATGCGGGGTTTGGGCAATCGGGCGCGGTAGAAATCATCGAAGATAAACAGTTTGCTTATATTACAAACACTAATTTTTTAGGTGTAGTATACTGTACCAAATACGCCTTGCCTTACATGGAGAGAGGTTCGCGTATTCTTAATATCAGCTCCATGTCCGCGTTTATCCCGATGCCCTTCCGAACCATGTATTCGGCGACAAAGTCCGCCGTAAACGGGTTTACTTACGGCATGACCATGGAGCTTGCGGGCACAGGGATAGAAACCGCCGCCGTATGCCTTGGCGATATTCAAACAGAATTTGCCTTGCGCAGGCAAACTTTTAGCAAGACCGCTCCCCGTTACGGCAATCGTATTGAGGAGGTGGACGCCTTTGTCGCCGCGCGTCCGATGTCCAAAAAAATCCCTCTCAATAAGGCTTTAGACAGGGTGCGCCGTATTGCCGCAAAACGCAAGCTGTATCCTGTTTATATTGTCGGATTAAAATACAGAGTGGCTTACGCCCTCCACAAAATTTTGCCCGTAAAGCTATTGTTGACTTTGGTGGAGAAAGCAATGCGTTAAAGTCGCTCATAATAAAGGATAGAAAAAAAGGCTGTCCCGATTTGAGACAGCCCTTTTTTTGTTGAAAATGCTTATTTTTCTTCTTCCTGCGCCTTGTGGCTGACTTTTTCTTTTAGTTTGGCAATCCAGTCTTCGGAGGAGGGAGCCTCTTCGCGTA
>JAQVTZ010000072.1 GCA_028699795.1 Clostridia bacterium
GTCGGGGAATAAACAGGTTTTGGAAGACGGCTTGCCCGAAATAAATAAATGTTGTCTTGCTCTGGTCATTGCCACATAGAGCAGTCGGATTTGTTCTGACTTGCGGTCGTTTTCCTGTTTAAGCTTGAGCGCGACGGTAGACAAGGTATCCGTTTTTCTGCCCTCGTCGTTGATGTGCATAATTGCAATCCCTAGCTTAACATCTAAAGCAATCATGCCCGAATCCATCATTTTTTTGCGCTTTTTTATTGTAGTACCGCTGTTGTCCTCTAAGATAATGTCACCCGAGTTTTGCGCCCCTTTGGGGCTGTACTCAGCGCAAGGCAAAAAAACAACGGGATACTCCAACCCCTTGCTTTTGTGTACGGTTGTTAGCGTGACGCAATCATCCGCCACAGACGCCGTTACGCTCTCTTCTTCTGCGCAACCGCAAAAATGAAGAAAAGCCTTGAGCGTCGATGCATTTTCTTTCTCTGTGAGCGAAAACACGAAAGCATTTACTCTGCGGATTTGGTTGTCGCCCAAAGATAACAGGTAGCCGTCGTAGCCTGTTTCGGAAATCAGCCTGTCCAACAGCTCGCGCATGCTCAAAAAAGCCGAAAGTCTTCTGTATTTTCGAAGCAGTCCAAACAATTTTTGTATCTTATTTTCTATACTTTTGTTACCCTTATATGCTTTTACGGATTCCCAAAAGTAGCCTTTGGGTGTGACAGAACGGATTTCTAACAGCTCTTTGTCGTTCAATTTACCGAAATAGGACAACATAACGGCGGTAAGCGGAAAATCCTGTCTGTCATTATCGAGTAATTTTGCAAAACAAATCAATAATTCTGTGGGGGAGGTGTTGCCCTTTTCGCGAAACCCTTCGGCCTCGAAAGGAATATTGCGCCGTCTTAGTTCGGCAATGATATCGGCGCCCGAGCTCCTTGCGCGGAATAAGATAGCCATATCACTGTAACGGCAAAGGCGGTAATTGTCGGATTTCGCATCGTAAATGTACGCTTTGCCTACCATTGCCTGTATCCTGTCCGCAATATATAACGCTTCGGACGAGGGCTTTTCGGAATAGCGGGGTCCGTTGGTTACGCTGTAATATGCGGGATATGCTTCGGTATCCTCTCTTTCATTTTCAAAAAACGCCACTTCGGCATCGGGAAAGTCGTTTTGTTTTTTGACCTTTTTATCCGGCCCGTAAATCAAACGCGCGTCCTTTCGGTAGTCGATGCCGCCTAAATCGTATACCATAACTTCGTCAAAAACCATATTGATAAACCGCAATACTTCTTCGGAAGAACGGAAATTTTCGTTAAAATGAAGGTTGAGGCCCTCTTTGGTCGCTTCGTAACGGTCTTTTTTATCCAAAAAGATGGCGGGTTCGGCAAAACGAAACTTATATATCGATTGTTTGACATCGCCCACCATAAACACATTGCCGCGTGAAATCCTTGCGATAATCGACTCTTGCAGATAATTGGTGTCTTGATACTCATCGATGAAGATGCTGTCAATCCCGTTGCGCATCTCTTCGGCAACGGATTCGTTGTTAAGGATTTGCAAGGCGTAATGCTCGATATCGGCGAAATCCGCCCGTTTTTCGCGGTCTTTTGCTTTGCGGTAAGCATCGTCTACTTTGCAGGCGATGTCGAATAACTTGGTTACCGCTTTGCGTGACTCTTTTTCGGCGTTTAGGGCATCCTTAAAACAGCCACCGAAACGGTTATGGGTCTCTTCGATAAATTCATTGGCTGCCGAAATAACCGTTTTTGCATGCTCTAATGCGCTCTTTTCGGCATCTTCCATGTTGCTGCGAATTCTAAGGTGATTGGTTTTTTGTTTTTCTGAAAGAGCGGCAATCGCGAACAAGTTGGCGATGTCTTTCGCATGCGTGATATTCAGTAGCATATCGCGGCAAATGCATAACATATCGGAAAACGCCGAAAATATTTTTTGGTCTGTCGAAAAGCAATTGAGTGTTGTATATTCTGTTTCGCATAGCCCCGCTAGTCTTGCCGCCTTTCTGCGGTAATGCTTGAGGATATAATGCGATGTCTCGCATTCCTCCACCTTGCCGCCCAACATGGTTAGCGCGCGGAAGATAAACGCATCGGCATCTGACTGCACCGCAAGAAATTTATGAATATCGTCTATCGCCTTGCGGAGTCTGTCAATTTCTCTCCTTGCCGTAAACTTGTCGACCAATTCGAAAAACTCTTTATCGTGGGACTCGAGGTATTGTTCAAGCACTTCCTCTCTTGCCTCGGCAAACATCGCATCCGCTTCACCCTGATCGATAACGGAAACGAGAGGGTCTTTTTCTATTACTTCGAAATATCTTTTGAATATCTCGGCGCAAAAACTGTCTATTGTGGAAATGTTGGATACGGGTATGCCGTTAATCTGTTTACGGATTCGTTCGCGTTCGCGCTCGTCCGTAGCGGCACGCAACTTTTCGTACAGCTTGTCGCTAAGTTTTTGCTTCATCTCTTCGGCGATTGCCTTGGTGAAGGTAATTACGACCAGTTTCCCGATGTCGGCGCTCTCGGAGGCAAACAGATAATCCGCTATTTTTTGTACCATAACAGTGGTCTTGCCACTCCCCGCAGAGGCGCTAATGAGCAAATTGCCTCGGGAAGAAAGCGCTTTGTCCTGCATCGTTGTCCATTTAGTCATCACGCGTCTCCTCCTTTTTTGCTTGAGGCTTACATTTTTCGGATATCCTTCTGCAATTTACCGTATCCGCGCCACCACAGAGGAGCAGATACCTGCAATTCGCGCAACCATTATTCTTTTGGGGACTCTTTTCTATGTTGCCCGCAAGAAGTTCTTGCAACGCGAGTTTCGCGATTTCGACATTGTAATCGATATAATCTTTTAGTACCGATTTTTCTACAGCATATTTGCAAACGATTTTGTTTTTTGCATTCAGTTTCGCATGAATTGTTTCGGACTCGGCAATGCCGTTTTTTTCTTGCAACGCGTAAATCCCGTTGTCGAAATTGCCTAATTCGGATTCGTCAAAATAACCGTTCAGCAAAAACGGTTTATCCTCTTTGCCGGGAGCATCCGAGATGGGAAGATAAAAGGCGCCCTCGGGCTCGTATCCAAGATGTTCGAGGGCTCTTAAATATAGCCATAATTGCAAACTGTTGCCATAATAAGCGTCTGGTGACTTCGCGGATCCTGTTTTGTAATCTATCACGACCGCTTTTATTATTGGTTCGTCCTCTTTTGTGTCCACTCTGTCGATTTTTCCGCGTATTAAGAAACGGTTGCCATCGACATGCAAAACAATTTCGTCGTCGTCGCCGAAACTATGTTCGACAAGCGCAGGAGTATAAGAAGATTTTTTTACCTTGTCTGCAAGCGTCAGTGTCAGTTTTGCGCATTCTTTGCGAATGCTTTCTAATGCGTTTTTCGTAAACAAATCAGAACTGTCACCCACGGTTTTAAGGTCGGAAAAGACCTCTTTAATAACTGTTTCCGAAACCGCTTTTAGTTCTTTGGTACTCATTTTGCGAAGCGCGCCCTTGGTGCGTCGGAAAAACAATTCTAACACCCTGTGTATCACAATCCCCGCGTTGTTGCGTTGCAGTTTGCCGTCTCTTCGCGGTATCAGTTTGAGTCCGTGTTGCAAATGGTGGGCATAAGGACATTGGAAATAAGACTCGAGTTGTGTCGCCTTAGTAAGATAACGACCATGTTCGTCTTTGCCGAAATATAAGGCACCATCAGGTTTTTGGTATAAAGCGGGTCTGTAAATGAGCTCGTCTATTCTTGCGCGGTACTCTTCCGACAACGAACAATACAATATATCAAGGTTTTGGGATACTTTATCCCCGCTTCGGGAAACTTTAGGCAGCGTTTGTAGAAACTCAAAGAAAGCATTCTTTTGGGAAGCGGCCGCGGAAGACAATGCCTCGTTATCTTCTGCCGCCATGACAGAGTGTTTTGCATAAAGACTTATCGGTTTGGTATCAACGATATCTTTTAGTTCCGCGACCACGGGAGAGGGTCTTGTCTTGCGTCCGTCGGGGGCGAGCCCCGAATACCCGAAATAAATTCGTCGGGATGCTTTGGTAAACAAATCAAGCAACGCGAACATATCTTCTTTCATGAGATCGGGCGGTGCGGGATAAAGGCGCAAACCCACTTTTTCCATAAGGACGGAGTCTTTTGCGGAGATAATCGCTTGATAGGTGTGTGCCGCTGGCAAAACATCACCCGTTGCGGTTATAACAAATAGTATTTCTAGTTTGTCGTAAAGGCTGTCCGACAGGTTGCCGACAAACACGCAATCGGCATACTGAGGGATGAGAGATAGTTCCGTGCCCTCAATACACGAGGTCAGAATATTTTTACACTCTCCAAATGGATACTCTTCATTGCCGATTAAGGTTTCGATTTCATCTAATAGTTGGAATAGTTTTTGGATTGCTTGCAAATTGCTTGCTTTAATTAACGCATCATCGGCAAGCTCTGTTTCGTTTTGTAGAATTGTCGCAACCTCTTCGCGACCCATAAACGCTCGGCAAACACGGGAAAATTCCCCCGCAAGTTGCTTTTTTGTACCGAAAACGGAGAGATCCTTTGCAATTTTTTGTCTAACGGCCTCGGGTACTCCGCCTTGGTTGGGAAAAGGTGTTAGAAATCCAGCATAGTTGATGCAGTGCTCCAACACATAGTTTTCGAATTCGTCGGCATCGGTGTTCTCTATCCCGCACAGCGGATTTTTGACATAAGCCAAGATTTTGTCTTGCCGAAACCCAAATTCCACCGTATCTAATGCGGATAAAAGATATTTTGTCCCAAGGGCGTCTTTCATTCGGTATTTTTGATCGATAAAACACGGGATACCGTATCGGGCAAAGATATTGCGTATCAATTCGCGGTATTTATCGTTGCAACAAACCACGCCGATATCTTTATAACGCAACCCTTTGCATGAAGTCCATGAGACAATTTCTTTGGCAATGCCGTTAATCTCTTCATAAACGGTATTTTCTTCAACTAAAACGAACTTGTCGTCTGCACGCGCTTTTTCGCCGCTTGCGGCAAACAATCCTCTGTTTAGCGTACCGAAAGGCTCCTGTAGCGTTTCGAAACACTCGATTTCACGATACTCCGCTCCGTACAATTCGACAAGGTCCTTCAAACGCTCGAGCGTATAAAAAGGATAGTAAGAGGCGTTTTTTCCTCCGTTATAGGGTGTCACACCGATGCTTACCGATTTTGCGTGACGCATGAGCGCGGCAATTATCTGGTACTGTTTGGCCGAAAAAGAAGAAAAACCCGCGATATAAATATCGGCTCCTCGTATAAATTCGGACTTGTTGGCGTCGGCTAAAAAGCGGTCCAAACGCAATGTGCCGTCGGGATATCCTTCTTCTAACTCTTTTATATATTCCTTATATAATAGAGCAATATCCAGCGCTTTTTTCTTTGTGTTTTTGTCAAGGCTGTCCGCCGCTTGCAAAATATCTTCGGGCGAATGACAATTGTTGCGGAAAGAAGTAATGACGGCATACATTTCGGAAGCGAAACCGGGCATCCGCGCCACTCTGCCGTAATGAACAAGATTGTCCGCATGGCGGTTCAGAACCTTTTTGAAAACCAACAATGCCCCCTCTTTGGTAAGGCAATCCCCCGCCGTAGGCCCCAACGCCTTAACGGCAAGTCTCATAAACGACACGACATCGATATTGAAAGTCGCGCTGATTCCTAAGCGCTCGAAAATCGCTTTTTCTACCGAAAGCGAAAATTTGTCGGGAGCAATGAAAATAGGATGCGTCCCTTGTGTGTTTTGAACACCGAGCGCATCAATAACCGCATTGCAAGCGGAATTGAGTGTGTTGGAACTATAAAAGGTAATTTTCATCGTTTGTAATTTTCTCGCTAATCGCTTACCAGAAATTCAGTAAGTTTGCCGTCTTCCCAAGCAAGGGCGACGGTTTTGTTGCCCCGCGCTTTTAGACCGGATATTCTGCCGCTCTTCCAATTGCTTGGCAGGGCTGGCAACGGTACTATTTCTCCGTTATGGCTCTGAAGCAACATTTCTGCGATGGCGGCGGTTGCGCCAAAGTTGCCGTCTATTTGGAAAGGAGGATGAGCGCTAAGCAGAGAACCATAGCTTCCGCCCAAACGGTTGGCGGGTGTGGACAGGCGGAGCATGAGTTTTAGCAGTCCATATGCTTTATCCCCGTCGCCCAATCTTGCCCGCAGACACGCTTTCCATGCAAGACTCCAGCTTGTGCCGTCGTCTTTGCGACGCTCTAAGGTTTTGGCGCAGGCTTTGGCAAGCTCGGGGGTTTCTTGGGGTGTGATTTCGGATGCGGGATAGAGGCCGTAAAGATGCGACAGATGTCTGTGATCGGTTTGGGTTTCGGTGTAATCGTCGTACCACTCTTGCAGATAGCCTTTAGACGATAAATGATAAGGATACAACTTGAACAGGGCGGACCGAACCTTGCTGAAAACTTCCCCCGAAGGGTCGCTTACCTCTTCTTTGGCGGCAAGATAGTTTGCAAAAAGCGTGCGAATGACCGCCATGTCGACGGTTGCCGCCTTATTGTAAGCATAACGCTCGCTTTTTATATAAAAATGATTTTCGGGACTTACGCCGGGCGAAGCAACCAATTTGCCGCTTATCTTGTCTTGGGACAAATAATCCAAATAAAACACTACGGCCTTTTCCATAACGGGTAACGCTTCTTTTTCGAGAAAGTTCTTGTCTTTTGTAAAAAGATAATGTTCGTACAAATGTTGGCACAACCATCCCGCCGCGCCGATAAACAGGGCATATGCCGAGGGATTGGAATTGCTTTCGCCACCCACAGGCGCGGTATGCCCCCATATGTCGGAGTTGTGTCCCGTTGTCCATCCGTTCATGTGAAAAGTACGCGTCGCAGTCTCTTGACCCTGTATTGACATCTTTTTAATTAACTCAAAAAGAGGGGTATGGCACTCGCTTAAATTGCAGACCTCGGCGGGCCAATAATTCATTTGTGTATTGACATTGACCGTATAGTTTGCAGACCATGGCGGCCGGGCGTTGCGGTTCCATATCCCTTGCAGATTGGCAGCTTGCGTGCCTTCGCGGGAGGAGGCAATCATGAGATATCTTCCGAACTGAAACTGCGTCACGATAAGCGCGTTGGAAGGGTCTTCTCCTTTTTTGACCGCCTTTAACGCTTTAATCATGCTGTCGGGAGAACGCTCTGCGCCGTTGAGCTCGAAGCGTACTCTGTCGTAAAGCGATTTATAATCTGCAATGTGCTCGGCCTTGAGCGCGTCATAACCCTTTGCCGCGGCGGCTTCGAGTTTTGTTCGTATATAGGTCCTCGGGTCGGTTTCGCCTCCGTAAGTGGTTTTGGATACATAGTATAATTCTAATTTGCGGAAGTCCAAGACTCTCATGCCGCCCATTAGATACTGCAATTTGCCGTCCGTGACGATTTTGACGCCGCACCAAGCCGTCATCCCTTTATTTTTCGTATCGTAAACAATGGGTTTGGGCGTATAGTGATAATTGGGATATACACGGGAAGGCGCTTGCACGCGCATCCAGAAAATGCCGTTTTCGAAGGTGGTACCGCTTTTGAGAGGAGTTTGAAAATCCATTCTGCAACGGTTCACAAAGTCAAACTCCATTTTTTTGACAAAACATCCCGCAGGATGCGAAACAAAACTTTCGGCCTCACACCTTGCGCCGTAACTTCGATAAAAATATTGCAACAAAGCATTGTCTAAATCTAAAACACGACGGTACTTCGTAACAAAATGTGGATACCCCGCAAAAACAAGCCGCCCGATAGGAAGATAGGATTCCGTATATTCTCCCAACATGCGCTTATTGATGATTTTCTCGGTTTCGGCGAATTTTTCGTTTGCGATTGCTTCTCTTGCAGCGGCCAAAGCGCCTGCGGCGTCTACGGTTTTATCTTTTCCGTAACCGGACCAAAAAGTATCATCATTTAGCCAAATACTGCCGAACAGAGGGTTACAACTGTCCATCACGCCGATGTTGCCGTTCCCCTGTGGATAGCAGTCTTCCCACCTTAATGCCCATAGTTTGCTTTTGATGAATGTTTTCATATTTTTCTCCTGCCCCGACTCATTATACAATGTATCGGGAGACCCGTCAACAATGGGTTGTCAGGATAATGCGATTTAAAAATAAAACCCGCGCAACTTGCGCGGGTTTAATCTTATATTGAAAATGCAATTTTTTATTCTGCCTTGAATGGAAGCAGGGCCATCACTCTTGCTCTTTTGATGGCTTGGGCAAGCATTCTTTGGTGTTTTACACAAACGCCGGACATACGGCGGGGAATGATTTTGCCTTTTTCAGTAATGTAACGGGGGCGTTTTTCGCCGCTTTTGTCATAGCCTCTATCGTTCTTTTCGATTTCTTTGGCAAGCGCGATATAATCTATTTCTTGAATTTTGTTGACACAAAAAGTGCAAACCTTCCTTCTGGGCGCATGTCTGCGGTTGGAACCTTTATAAACTCTATTCATTATCATGTCTCCTTAATAATTAAAATGGCAGGTCTCCGTCCGAAATGGGCTGAAGCTCTTCTACCTTGTTATGTTTGGGCGCGGATTGGGGCGAATCCATATCGTCGGAATAAGTTTCGCTGCGTGTGCTTAAAAATTGCACTTCGTCTGCGACGATTTCGGTAACATAGCGTTTGGTGCCGTCGGCCGCTTCGTAGTTGCGTGTTTGGATAGACCCGCATATCCCGACTTTGCTGCCTTTGCGCAAAAACCTGCCGCAATTCTCGGCTTGGTTGCGCCAACATATCACAGGCAAAAAATCTGTCTGTCTGGTTCCGTCACCTGCACTGTAGTTACGATTGACCGCTACCGTGAACTTGCATATCTTAATACCGCTTGTCGTGGTGTTGGTTTCGGGGTCTCTTGTAAGGTTGCCAATTAAAATAACCTTGTTCATGAGTTCTCCTTAGTCTTTTCTTGTAATCATTTGACGGATGATACCGTCGTTAATTCTCATCTGTCTGTCAATTTCGAAAGGAACTTGGGGAGAAGCTTCGAAATCGATTAGAACATAATAGCCTTCGGTTTTGTAGTTAATGGGATACGCAAAAGCGCGTGTGCCCCACTTATCTACTGCGTTTACCGTGCCGCCGAGGCTGACAATCAGATCGCTGAATTTGTCTACCAACTCGGTTTTGGCTTCTTCGCTAAGGCTGTTCTCGATGATGAATAACAATTGGTATTTGTTCATACATACCTCCTTTTGGACTGATGGCTCCCGTGGGAGCAAGGATCGGCATTATTGCCGCGCATCATAAAATGCTATATG
>JAQVTZ010000073.1 GCA_028699795.1 Clostridia bacterium
ACAATAGCGCTGCTATTGCCTTCGTCAAAACGGCGTTTTTCTACTCGAAAATCCATCCGAAATTCCTCGAAGTAGAGGTTCCCAAATTACAAATATGGTAATAAGTATATAGTATTACAATGTACAAATTGCAAATAAAGATGAAATAAAAGACGGCGAAGTATTCGTCGTCTTTTTATAGTTGCTATGGTATAACTATTGATATCTAAAAAATCAATATTTGTAATTAAACCAATGTAAATACCCAAGCTGCGACAAGTATTTGTGAGGCATAGTACGCGACATGGTTAACGACAACAAGGAACTTGTCTTCCTTTTTGCCTTCTACGAAATACATGGTAGAAAGCACTAGGTCTGAGACCAAGAACAATATCATGGCGGTGCAAAGCAGGATGAATGTTGGGTTGAGTACTGCAAACCAAACGGAAAGCACGGTAAAGAAAATCAGATAGGTAGCATAGAATGCGGAAAAAGCGAAATGTTTGCCAAACTTTGCTTTCATCATTTTGATAGAAACAAACATGACCAGCGGAGCGGCAGCGGCTGCGATAGCGGCTGAAATAAGCGAGGGAAGCCACAAGTTGGGAATTAAGGGAGTGGCGATAAGGTAGGTTGCGGCGATGACGAATGCGTGATCTGCCGTAAATGCGGTCATGCCCGCTGTGGTGTATAAGTCTTCAAACTCGGAATGCGCTCTTTTAAGGTCTAGCAGGATATCACCCACCATACCGAACGCAAGACCGACTACGATAAGTTGCGCGCCCGAAGCAAGCTTGTCGCCCGCGAGATACACGCCGACGCCCGCCATTGCGACGAATGCCATGGATGCCAAGGTTTTGGACAGCAAACCGAAAATCGGCGCCTTGTTGACCCTGACCACTAAAAAGAACACGGTGAGCGCCGCGCTGACGATAGCCCATATAATAAGAGCAGTTGTCATAAATTTTACCTCCGTTATTGTTATTGTGAATTGTTTTCCGCTTTCGCGACAAAATCCTTAATTGTTTGCACATAGTCTTGTGGATAGGTGATGATGGAACGCGCATGAATCGCTTCTTCGAAGAACTTCACGGTTGCTTTGGGATTCGCTTCGATAAAGGCGTACGCATTGGAAATGTCGACCACCTTGTCTGTCTTGCTGTGCATAATCAGTACGGGAATGTTGAGTGTTTGCATGGCCTCGAACGCATTGATTTCTTGCATCTTCACTTTATAAAAGACAAGCGCGTTGAGTGCCAGTCCGAAACTTAAAAAATTGAAAAGCTTTTCGCTTTTGAGATAGGGGACAGCTAACGCCTTAAAACTTGCAAAACCGCAATACTCGATCAAAAAACGAATGCGCTTGTCTTTTGCGGCAACCATGGTGGCGGTTGCGGCGCCCATTGATTCGCCGAATACGGCAAAGGTTGCTGTGGGGAACTCTTTTTGGAGTTCGTCTATCCAGTCTATGACATCGTATTTTTCGTAATGACCGAAAGTGATGGTTTTGCCTCCGCTGTCGCCGCTTCTGCGATGGTCGGGAATAAAAACATTGTAGCCAAGGCTACGGAAAAGCTCTAAATATTTGAGTTGTCCGATGCTCGAACTATTGTGACCGTGCAACAATAGCATAAACTTTTCGGTGGGCGTGTCATTCATGTATAATCTTGCATGGAGATGATAGCCGAAACGGGACTGCCTGCGCATGGCGCGGAATGGGATTTTGAGCCATTCTTTGTCGAATTTTTTTTCGCGGATTTCGTATTCGATAAGAGAATCGTTATCGCGTTTGGGAGGTCCCATAATTTTTTTGATGATTGCGCCGGTTATGACAAAATAAAAAATCAGCTGCAAGCCGAGAAAGCATCCGACCAGCAGAATCACTATTTGGGGTCCTGACATTATTTCTCCTCTGTTTCGGCTTTTTCGCTGCCGAAAATGAATTGCTTTACATTATTATAAGCGATATTCTTTGCGGTTTCAATAAGGTAATCGATATTTTGTGCGGGATATTCGCCTTTCGTAATTAAATTTCCTAAAAAGTTGGAAAGAATACGGCGGAAATAATCGTGTCGGGGATAAGAGAGAAAACTGCGGCTGTCCGTCAGCATGCCTATGAAGGTATCGAGAGGGGATTGCGTAGCGTATACGCCGATTTGTTTTTCCATACCCGGTTTGTTGTCGTTAAACCACCAAGCGCTTCCTTGCTGTACTTTGCCTTTAATGCCCTTTTCGTGAAAACTTCCCATAATCGTGCCGATTACATTATCGTCGCCCGGCTCTAAAGAATAGAGTATGGTTTTGGGTAAACTGCCGCGCTTGTTCATCTCGTCTAACAGGAAGGGCAGATTGTCGACAGAAGAATCGCGGCGAATGGTGTCGAAGCCTGTATCCGCCCCGAGTTTTTGGTACATAACGCTGTTGGGGTTGCGGGTACATCCGAAATGAAGTTCCATGACCATATTATTTGCCGCGTAGAGTTCGGCAAGATAAACAAGGACGGATGTTTTATAAGAATCCGCCTCGAGGTCGGATATCGGGATGCCTTTTAGTGTTTTCTTAAGTGCTTCGTCTGCAAACAGTTTATAATTTTTAACATAAGGAACATAAGTAATACCGTGGTCGCTCGCCCTTGCTCCGTTTTCGATGAAGAACAACAATCTTTCTTTGAGTGCGTGCTTGAGGTCGGCAAGCGAGGTGATACTGCGGTTGGTAAGTTTGGAGAGTTTGGAGATATACTCCGAAAAACAGGGATTTTCGATATTGATTGCTTTGTCGGGACGGAAAGCGGGCAACACTTTGGTGCATAAGCTACCGTCCTCCGTTAACAGCTTATGGTATTGCAAATCTTCCAACGGGTCATTGGTCGTAATGATAACCTCTACACCAGACATTTCGATAATTTTGCGCGCGGGTAGTTTGGGGAGCATTTTATTGGCTTTATCGTATACGGCCTGCGCATTTTTGGGGGTCAAAGGATCGCTGATGCCGAAATATTTGTCCAGCTCTAAATGCGAAAAATGAAAGAGAGGGTGTCCCGCCATATACGGAATCACGGACGCGTACGCATAGAACTTATCGAAGTCGGGCGCATCGCCCGTAATAAGACGCTCGTCTACGCCCATATTGCGCATGGCGCGCCATTTATAATGGTCTCCGCCCAACCATATTTGCGTTACGGTGTCAAATACTTTGTTTTCGTAGATTTCTTTGGCATCGATATGGCAGTGGTAATCAATAATAGGAAGATTTTTTATTTCTTTGTATATCTTTTGTGCGGGCGCCGTTTCCAGCAGAAAATTAGCGGTAATCATTTTATTCATAAGGATTCTCCTCCTCCTAAAATAAAGATACTTATTTTAGAATCATATATATTATACAGTCGTACGATAAGGTTGTAAACGGAAATTATCATTTTTAAGAAAATCGATATAGAAACTTTGTCGAAATGCGTTGTAAAAATACTAAATTGGGGTATAATTGTTCGGGTAATACCAAATATAGCAGTTATAAAAAATGGTTTTTGCAGAAAAATGCAAAAAAAGAAAATTTTTTGAAAAAATCGTTTGACATCAATATTCTATTTTGCTATGATATTGGAGCTGTCGTCTAAGACAATTGTCTTTTGCCTCAGCCGTCGACGGAATATTGCATTCTTTTGATTGTTAATTCCCGAGGGTAGCAAAAACGGCTGTTATCCGTTCCGACTAACTCAAATAAGCGGCAAAACCGCCTTTTATTTAGGAGCGGGATGACACACACGGATAAGTGTACTAGAGTTAGGAACAATACTAGGAGGATTCACAAAATATGGCAGGTCAAAAGATCAGAATCAAATTGAAAGCCTATGACCACAACTTGATCGATGCCTCTTGCGAGAAAATCGTCGATGCCACCAAAGTCACCGGCGCCAGCATTTCAGGGCCGATCCCGCTTCCCACGGAAAGAGAAATCATCACAATCCTGCGCTCTCCCCATAAGTATAAGGACAGCCGCGAGCAATTCGAATTGCGCACACACAAGCGCCTTATCGATATTTACAACTGTTCTGCGCGTACAGTCGAGTCACTTATGAAGTTGGACTTGCCTGCAGGTGTTGATATCCATATCAAACTGTAAGAGGAGGCCGACTGATGGAAAAAGCTATTATAGGTAAAAAACTCGGAATGAGCCAAATATTCGCCAAAGACGGTACATTTATTCCCGTAACCGTTGTAGAAGCGGGTCCTTGTTCCGTTGTACAAATCAAGACCGCCGAAAAAGACGGCTATAATGCCGTTAAAGTGGGTTTCGCCGAACTTAAAGAAAAAAACGCCAACAAAGCCGAGCTTGGACAATATAAGCAGGCAGGCGTAAGCCCCAAGAAGTATCAAAGAGAATTCCGCCTTGCGGATTGCTCCAAATACGAAGTAGGGCAAGAGATTAAGTGCGATGTGTTCGCGGTTGGCGATCATGTAGATGTCGTGGGTACCACCAGAGGCCGCGGCTTTACGGGTACCGTACAAAGATGGAACACACACATCGGTCCCAAAGCGCATGGTTCGGGCGCACACAGAATTGTAGGTTCTATGGGCGCGAACTCCGATCCTTCCAGAGTGTTCAAAAACAAGAAGATGCCCGGACAATACGGTGTAGAGCGTGTGACTATCCAGAATCTCGAAGTGGTTAAAGTAGATGCCGCGCGCAACATTCTGATGATCGCAGGCGGCGTACCCGGTCCCCGCAACAGCTTGCTTGTTATCGCTAACACAGGCAAAAAGGTGAAGGGTTCCAGATGGTTCAAGGCTCCCGTGGCTCCCAAAGCTGCCGCCAAAAAGTAAGGAGTGTGGATAGAGTATGGAAATCAAAGTATTAGATACCAACGCAAAAGAAGTAGGAGTAATGGAGGTTCCCGAGTCCGTTTTCGGAGTCGATTATAACGAGCCTCTCATTCACCAAATCGTGGTGGCGCAACTTGCCAACAAAAGACAAGGCACCAAAAGCACGCTTACCCGTACCGAGGTACGCGGAGGCGGCGCAAAGCCCTGGAGACAAAAGGGTACAGGACGCGCCCGTCAAGGCAGCATCCGTTCACCCCAATGGACACACGGCGGCGTAGTATTCGCTCCCAAGCCCCGCGACTTCCGCAAAAAGATAAACAAAAAAATGAAGGATGCCGCGATGCGCAGCGTTCTCAGCCAAAAGCTTCGCGAAGGCAGCTTTATTGTTGTTGACAAATTCGAAATAGAAGCACCCAAAACCAAACTGGTCGCGGCTATATTAGATAACCTTTCCGTTACGAAGTCGGCATTGTTGCTCCTTAAAGGCAACCAATCCGAAATCGTAAGAGCCGGCCGCAATATCCCCAAATTAACGACGGCGGATGCCGCGCTTGCCAATGTGTACGACATCGTGCGCGCAGACAAATGCATCGTTACCAAAGAAGCCGTCGAAGCTATCGCGGAGGTATACGCACAATGAACCATTACGATATTATCATTAAACCCGTGCTTTCCGAAAAAAGCTACGACGGTATACCGAACAAAAAGTACGTTTTCCAAGTGCAAAAGAACGCAACCAAAACGCAAATTAAGCAGGCGGTCGAAACCATCTTCGGTGTAAGAGTCGAAAAGGTGAACACGGTTAGAGCCGAAGGCAAACTTAAGAGAATGGGAAGAACAGAAGGGAGAAGACCCTCCGTAAAGAAAGCTTATGTGTCCCTCACCAAGGACAGCAAGGCAATCGAGTTCTTCGAAAGTCTATCGTAATCAGGAGGACGCATAAATGGCTATCATTAGATATAAACCTACCTCTCCAGCCCGCCGCAACATGAGCGTATCCGACTACGCCGAAATCACTTCGGCCAAGCCGATAAAAAGATTTCTTGTAAGCAAAAACAAGACGGGTGGACGCAATGCTACCGGCCGTATTACCGTAAGGCATATCGGCGGAGGCAACAGGGTAAAGTACAGAATCATAGATTTTAAGCGCAATAAGGACGGTATCCCCGCAAAGGTTGCCGCAGTACAATACGATCCCAATCGTAGCGCAAATATTGCTTTGCTCCACTACGCGGACGGCGCCAAGGCGTATATTCTTTGCCCCGTAGGGCTCTGTGTTGGCGATACCATTATCAGCGGCGCGGGCTCCGACATCAAAGCGGGCAACGCAATGATGTTGCAAGATATTCCCATAGGTACCACCGTGCATAATATCGAACTTCAACCCAAAAAGGGCGGGCAAATTGCGCGTTCGGCAGGTACCTTTGCCCAACTTATGGCAAAAGAAAACGGCAAAGCGACGCTTCGGATGCCTTCAGGCGAAATGAGATATGTTTCTCTTCTTTGCAGAGCAACGATTGGTCAAGTAGGCAATCTCGACCACGAAAACATCAGTATCGGCAAAGCTGGCAGAAAACGCCATATGGGTATCAAACCCACGGTGCGTGGCGCAGTCATGAACCCCTGCGACCATCCTCACGGCGGTGGCGAGGGCAAGAGCCCTGTCGGTATGGCAGGCCCCGTAACCCCTTGGGGCAAACCTGCTCTTGGTTATAAGACTCGCAAAAAGAAGAATGTAACCAACAAGTTCATCATTAAACGCATTAACTAGGAGGATATAGATGAGCAGATCAGTTAAAAAGGGCCCGTTTGTTGCGGAAAGCCTTATGAAGAAAGTTATTGCCATGAACAATGCCGGCGATAAGAAGCCGATCAAAACCTGGTCCAGAGCTTCTACAATCTTCCCCGAATTCGTCGGTCACACTTTCGCCGTTCACGATGGCAGAAAGCATGTGCCTGTATATATCACAGAAGATATGGTGGGTCTGAAACTTGGCGAGTTTGCTCCTACCAGAACTTATCGCGGGCATGCGGGCTCCAAGTCCACAGGCTCCAAGAAGTAAGCAGGAGGCAGATAATGGCTACCAGAGTTAGAGAAAAAGCAAAATTAAGACAAGAAAACTGCGATAAACGCCCCTACGCCGTCGCCAAAAACATAAGGATTTCTCCTTATAAAGTAAGGGCGTTGTTGGATGTTATCCGCGGCAAGGGATACAATGACGCTGTTGCCGTGCTGAAGTCGCTTAACAAATCCTCTTGCGTTCCTGTCCTTAAGGTCGTCAATTCCGCGGCCGCAAACGCCGAGAACAACCTCGGAATGAACAAGGACGAATTGTTTGTAGCAGAGTGCTTTGCGGATCAGGGTACCACCCTCAAGAGAATGATGCCCCGCGCCAAGGGCAGAGGTGTAAGGATTCTAAAAAGAACTTCTCACATCACCGTCATTCTTGACGACGCAGCCAATAAATAGGAGGACAAGATAATGGGTCAAAAAGTTAACCCCCATGGTTTGAGAGTAGGCATCATCGAAGGTTGGAACACCAAGTGGTACGCAGGCAAAAAAGACTTCGGAAAATATATTCTCGAGGATCACAAAATCCGCACCTACATTAAAAACAATTATTATGACGCAGCTATCTCCAAAATTACGATAGACAGAGCGGCTGACACCATTAGAATTGATGTGTATTGCGGTCGTCCCGGTGTCGCAATCGGCAAGCTGAACAAGTCTAATAAAGGCGAAGGCAAAATCGAAGCCACGCAAGCCGCTGTTCCCGCGGCAAGCGAAGACAAAAAGAGAGGCATCGAGGTTATCAACAAAGAGATAGCAAAAATTGTCGGCGTGGGCAAATCCTTTAATGTTAACATTCATGAAGTCAAAAATGTAGACCTTGACGCTCAGCTTGTAGCAGAAAATGTTGCCGCAGCGTTAGAAAGAAGAACTCCTTTCCGCAGAGCCATGAAGTTCGCAATGGGCCGCACCATGAGAGCGGGCGCCAAAGGAATTAAAACGATGGTTAGCGGAAGACTGGACGGCGCCGAAATCGCGCGTAACGAAAGTTATCACGAAGGTTCGATACCTCTGCAAACCCTAAGAGCCGATATCGATTACGGTTTTGCCACCGCTCGTACCACATACGGGTCAATCGGTGTAAAGATCTGGATCTATAAGGGCGAGGTATTTAAGTCGAAAGGAGGTAATGACTGATATGTTAATGCCTAAGAGAGTCAAAAGAAGAAAGCAACAACGCGGCAGAATGACGGGCCGCGCGACTCGCGGCAATGTGATTGCTTACGGCGAATACGCGTTGGTAGCTACGGCTCCTGCTTGGATTACCAGCAATCAAATCGAGGCCGCCCGTGTCGCGATGACCAGATATATCAAGCGTGGCGGAAAAGTTTGGGTAGACATCTTCCCTCACAAACCCATCACAAAGAAACCCGCCGAGACCCGCATGGGTAGCGGAAAAGGTTCGCCCGAATATTGGGTGGCGGTCGTCAAGCCGGACAGAGTAATGTTCGAAATTGCGGGTATCTCCGAAGAAACTGCAAGAGAAGCCCTTAGACTTGCCGCAACCAAATTGCCGGTGAAGTGCAAATTTATGAAAAAAGAAGCCCCGGTTTCTCAACAAACCGAGGAAGGTGGTGAGTGCTAATGAAAGCGAAATCTTTTTTTGAAATGAACGACAAAGAATTAAGCAACAAGATCGCCGAATTAAAGGCAGACCTGTTCCATCTCAGATTTAAGCACGCGACCAATCAGCTCTCTAACCCTATGGTTATCGTACAATGCAAAAAAGACATTGCCCGTGCGAAAACGGTTCAAAACCAGAGAGCCTTAACGGCCAAGAAAGCGAACAATTAGGAGGACTCAAAGTGGATAGAAATATAAGAAAAACCAGAGTCGGCGTTGTTGTGAGCGACAAAATGCAAAAAACCGCAGTCGTCGCTATCGAAGAGAGAAAAAAGCATCCTTTATATAAAAAGTATATTAAGCTTACCAAGAAAATAAAGGTGCACGACGAGCTCGATGAATGCACAATCGGCGACAAAGTAGAAGTAATGGAAACCAGAAAACTTTCCAAAGACAAAAACTGGCGCCTTGTGAGTATTATCGAAAAGGCCAAGTAGGAGGAAGACAACATGATACAACCTCAAACAAGACTAAAAGTGGCAGACAATACCGGCGCCAAAGAAATCATGTGCATCAGGGTTTTGGGCGGTTCTTTTGTGAGAGCCGGTTTCATAGGCGATGTCATTGTCGCTTCCGTCAAGACGGCAACCCCCGGTGGCGTTGTTAAAAAAGGAGATGTGGTAAGGGCCGTTATCGTGCGTACCCATCAAGGGATTATCCGTAAAGACGGTACACGCATTAAGTTCGATGACAATGCGGCCGTTATTATAGACAACCAAAAGCAGCCCAAAGGTTCGCGTATCTTCGGGCCAATCGCGAGAGAACTGAGAGAGAAAGATTATATGAAAATTATCTCCCTCGCTCCCGAGGTTCTG
>JAQVTZ010000074.1 GCA_028699795.1 Clostridia bacterium
TGTGACAAAAAGGTAAAGATAAGACATCAAACGATACATTGCACTATTGATTCCTTATAATTTTATGCTATAATATGAAATGAGATATTCGGTAGTGTATTCTACGAAGCATCTGTATCTCGATGAAATGGAGTGATAGAGACAAATGTCAAGATATTACAACCAATATCAACCTCTTAAACCCAAAAGGGGCTATATTACTTTTATTGTCGTATTTGCTTTGATTGTTGCGGCAGCGATATCGCTTACCGTCGCATTTGTCATCGTCCCCCGTATCAACGAATTAAGAGAAGGGCAAACGGACACCGGCACAATCATAGATGAGCCTAACGAAGGCAATGAAGACCCGACGCTTACCGTGCTTATGTCGCCCTACGATCTTACGGTGGACATATCACAAACAAAATTATCTTGGAAATGTTTAGACAGCGCGCACGCGGTAGGATACTGTGTTAAAATCAACGGGGAGGAACAAACAGTATATACCAATCCCGTAACCGTTAATCTACACGAGGGTATGGAGTCCCAAATTTATGTAAAAGCGCTTGGAGACAACAACGAATATGCGGACTCTCCCTGGAGCGCCGTTCTGACGATATTCAAACTGCCTGCCGAAGATATCGCATATAGTATTGTGTTATCCTCTTTGCAAAATATCTTGGAAGATAATGTGACAATTCCCGTAGGCGGAGTCCGTACTCCAATCACCGTCAACCAAATCTACACAGCCGATTATCAAAATTTAAAAGCAACCGTATGGTATTCTTATACAGCGAACAACTCCGAAGGTCTTGCTTGCACCACCGTCATCATGCCCCAAACGACAGGGCTATTAGATTATAAAAACAAACAAAGCCAAATAGAATCCATCATAAACAATAACGATATCGATACCGAATACATGACTTTTATTACGGACGATGTCACCTCAGATTTACTCGCAAGAGACGACCTCACCGGCAGTTTGCAACTGTACCGTTATCCCGATGCTTCGCTTACTGCTGTTTGCTCTCACACCTCTTTGGTGAATGTATCCAATGGAGAAGCAACCATCGTGTTCCGCGGTATCGTTCGCAGAGAAAGAACAAACAATGTCGTGAACTATTATACTTATCATTATACGGCGCGTACCGCCGAGATAGCAGGTTACACGATGCAAGATTATTTAGACGCCCTAGCAGATGACGGTGTTGCTTTTACTTATACCAAAACCGATGCCGCCGAGATTACAGGGTTGGGCAAAGAAATGCTCATGATGTACGAGCAAGAGTTAGACGGGGTGGAGTAATGGATGCGCTTAGAGCTATCTATACAAGAGAATCGACAAAAGATTTTTCGGTACAACAAATAGACGATAGGGTGCTGCAAACAATAGTAAACTGCGGCATGAGCGCTCCCGTAGGCATGCGCCGCTATGATACCCTACATCTTACCGTGATACAAAACAAAGAACTGTTGGACGAAATCACCGAAGTTGCCGACATGCGCACGGCGGAACGCCCGCATGCGCCGCTTTATAAAGCGCCTACTATTATTTTGGTAAGCTCAAAATTCGAGCGTGAAGACCATATCGAGTACGCCAATGTAGCTTGCGTGATAGAAAATATGACTATCGCCGCCACTGCGCTCGGGCTTGGCAGCGTCTATCTTTGGAGCGTCATAAGAGTGCTGAAAGCGAATCCGTCTCTTCTTAACAAATTGGAATTGCCCCAAGGGTTTGTGCCCGTTTCTATACTGGCTTTGGGCTACCCGCCGCAACCGATTGCCGAGAAAGATGCTCCAAGACACACTATTAAGGCTAATATTATTCGATAATGATATCTTTTGAATAAATAGAGGTGCCCAAATAATAAATGAAAGGCTGTTCCGGTAGGTTCAGCCTTTTTTGTTGATACTTAAGGACTTTTATTGTAATATTCCTTTAATGCGTCGTATGCCGCTGCTGCTGGATTGCTCTTTTACAATTTTGAATGTACCCAAATCGGCGGTGTTCGCGGCATGGGGACCTCCGCAAATCTCTTTGGAATAATCGCCCATTGTATACACCTTTACAAATTCGTTATATTTCGATTCAAAAACGCCCGTTGCGCCCGACGCTTTGGCTTGCTCTAAAGGCATTTCTTCGCAGGCAATCGCATACTTTGCTTGTATTGCGCTGTTGACGGCGTCTTCGACGGCTTTGATTTCGTCCTTTGTCAGCGAACGCGGAAAATTAAAGTCGAAACGCAGTCTTTCGGCCGTAATATTGCTTCCTTTCTGTTGAATTGTGTCATCGCCCAATACTTTTTTGAGAGAGGCAAGCAACAGATGCGTCGCAGTATGCAGTTTTGCGGTTTGTTCGGAATGATCGGCGAGTCCGCCCTTAAATTTTTGTTCTGCCCCCGCTTGCGATTTTAGCTGGTGTTCTTTATAACAATTCTCGTATCCTTGCATATCGACGGTAATGCCGTTGTCTTGGGCTAGCTCTGCCGTAATTTCGATAGGAAAACCGAAAGTATCGTAAAGACGGAACGCCGCCTTGCCGCTGATGCGGTTATTTTGGATATATTTGCAAAGTTTTTCAAACTCTTTGAGTCCTTGCTGTAAGGCAACCGAAAATTTGTCGATTTCCTGCTGTAACTCGTTCAATATTTTGTTTTTGTTGGTTGCAAGCTCGGTGTAGACCTCTTGATAAGTTGAAATATAAATGCGCGCTACTTCGATAAGCGTCTCGGGGTCCAATTCCAGTTTGCGTGCAAAACGAAGAGAGCGGCGTATCAATCTTCTTAAGATATAGCCTTGGTCTACATTGGAGGGGGTGACGCCCTTTTCGTCGCCTAACATAAAAGTTGCCGTGCGCAGATGGTCAGCAATGATTCTTACCGCTTTTGTCGCCTCTTCTGCGGAAAGTTCCGCAACGGCTTTTTGGCGCAGTAGCGCGACCACAGATGCAAATACATCGGTTTCGTATACGGTATGATATCCGTTCAGCATCGCTACCGTGCGCTCCAATCCCATGCCGGTATCCACATTTTTTTGCGCAAGAGGAAGATATGAGCCGTCCGCTTGCTTGTTGTATTCCATAAAAACATTGTTCCATATCTCTACATACTTTCCGCAAGAGCAAGCGGGAGAACAGGTTTCACAACACTTTGGAACATCGCGAACAATGAAAATCTCGGTGTCGGGTCCGCAAGGCCCCGTGAGACCGGCAGGTCCCCACCAATTGTTTTGTTTTGGCAGATAAAAAATTCGCTCGCGCGCAATCCCTAGAGACGCCCAAGTGTCGGCGGAAAGCTCATCTCTCGGCGCATCCGCATCCCCTGCAAAAACGGATACCGCAAGCGTGTCGGGATTGATTTTGAGAACTTGCGTAAGAAATTCGTAACTCCAAGTGATGCTCTCTTTTTTGAAATAATCGCCCAGCGACCAGTTGCCCAGCATTTCAAAAAAAGTGCAATGCGTGGCATCTCCGACCTCGTCAATGTCGCCTGTTCTTACGCATTTTTGCACATTGGTAAGTCTCTTGCCCTGCGGATGCGCCGCGCCTAAAAGGAAAGGTACCAAAGGGTGCATCCCTGCCGTGGTAAACAGCACGGTGGGATCGTTATCCGGGATAAGAGATGCCGAGCGTATGACGGCATGACCTCTGTCTTGAAAAAACTTGAGATATTTGTCGCGAAGTTCTTTGGAAGTAATCATAATGTTATTTCTCCAACATGGTAAGTATTATTTTCTGACCTTCTGGTAGATAGTCACCCTTTTGGGCTTCCGATTCGGTAAACTTGAGTCCCGAATACGCGGGTTTGTTGCTTTTATAAATGGCATACGGCACGGGGCCCGAAGTGTGCGTGCGCAAACAAAGTGGTGTAGCGTGGTCGGGAAGGAGCGCCAGCACATAGGGTTCTCCTTTGCTGTCGAGATAATCCCAAATCTTTTTGAGCATCCCGTCTACGAGTTCGATCGCCTTGACTTTGCCGAGGGCATCTCCTTGATGTCCGCATTCGTCGGGCGCCTCTACATGCAGATAGACAAAGTCACAACCGCTGTCTAAACATTCGAGGACCGCGTCCACCTTGCCTTCTGCGTTGGTATCTAAGGTGCCTGTTGCGCCCTCTACATCGGGACTTCTCATGCCTGCGCCCTTGGCGATGCCCTTAAGAAGGTCAACCGCCGAAATGACCGCGCCCTGCAAACCATATTTATCTTTAAAACTGTCCAGTTTGGGCTTGCTGCCCGCGCCCCACAACCAGATACTTGTTGCGGGGTTGACGCCACGCGCCATTCTATTCGTGTTGACAGGATGTCCTTTTAGTACAGTTTCACTTTTTTTCATCAGCGCGAACAGTTTGTCCGACCCCTCTCCTTTCGGCAGATAATCTCTTACCGTTTTGCCCGAAATATCGTGCGGCGGAGTAAGGTCGGCAGCAAGCGTCCCGTGTTTCCATATAAGGCAGTTACGATAGCTTACACCGCCGAAAAATTGAAATTCATTGTTTCTCAATGCTTGTTGCACACTTTTCATCAATGCATTGCCTTCTGCGGTGCCAATTTCGCCCGCGCTGTAATCCAACATGGTTTTTTCGGCATATTCTGGTTCGTCGGACAGCGTCACGAGGTTGCACCTTATAGCGACATCGGTGTCCTCCATATCGATACCCATGCTCGCAGCTTCCAGCGGACTGCGTCCGCTGTAATATATTTTGGGGTCGTATCCCATTACTGAAAGATTGGCGACATCGCTTCCGGGCTTCATGCCTTGCGGAATCGTTTGGACAAGGCCCGTCGTTCCCATAGCGGATAAGCGGTCCATCGTTGGCTTTTGGGCAAGCTCGAGAGGGGTTTTCCCCGTCGTTTTGTCGGGAAAATCCGCCATGCCATCGCCTAAAACTATCACATATTTCATAGTACCTTCCTAACTCACTTTTGATATAAAGGAAACAAAGAAGCACATCAACAAACAGCATTTCCCTATTCAAATATTATACATGAAGTATAAATTAAAGTCAAAAGCGGCGCGGCATTTTTGCCGTTTCTGCAAAAGTTATTTGATTTGATTTAAAAACTTGCGAATCGAGGGCTCGGCGGCGCGGTCAAACTTAAAGTCGCGCTGAGCGTTATAAAATCCGAACGCCTCTGCGGGAGTATCGAAAAGAGCTTGAAAACAAAAACCTGCGGCGCGCATGGACATCACCGCGTTGACATAAGCGGCAAAATAGCGTTTAAAGGTACGGGTGTCGCCGTACGCTTCTTTGGGAAGTTTCATATCGCTTACAAAACAAGGAAGTTCCGCAAGCGCAGCGTCCGACATCATAAGCGGATCGAGTTTGGCGGCTTTTTCTGCTTCCTTTTCGGTGGGATATTCCCCATTGTGCTTATTGTATAATTGCGCCAAAAATCCTTCGTTGTCTTCTGCGGTAATTCTTTTGTCGAATACGGAAGTGTTGTAATGCGGTATACCGTCTATCACAAAACGAGACGGGTCCGAACCTAAGGTGAACGAACAAAGTGAATTGCTGAAATCACCGTCTTTCCCAAAACGATTACCTATGGGCAACCAAAAGAATATAGACGGATGCCCAAAATCGCGCTCCATAATATATTGCCATTCCGCAGACCAAAGCGCGGCGCTGTTTTCGTTTAGGGGAAGATTCGGAGAGGGATACTCTTCGAACAGTATCAAACCTAATTTGTCGGCGTAATATAAGTAGGCGGGTTCTGCCAGCGCGCCTCGTATTCTTACGCTGTTAAACCCCGAACTTATTGCGCAAAGAAGATCTTGTTTGATTGCCGCTTCGGAAGGCGCGGTGTAATGGCTTGCAGGATAAAATCTGTTGTCCGTTATTTGCTTAATTGTAAGCGGTTTTCCGTTGAGTAAGACGGTTCTATTCTTGACTTCGATTTGGCGAAAGGCGGAATAGGTTAATACAGAATCGAGAGGTTCGCCGTTTTCGGCATAAAGCGTATACACGATGTCATAGAATTTGCCGTCGCCCGCTTCCCACAGTGTAAGGTTTTGTCCTACGGGAATCTTAATAAAAAACTGCCGTTTTAATTCGTATTTATATTTTGCAAGGCTTACGCCGTTCAAAAATAATTCTGCTTCTATCTTGCCTTTATCCGCTCCCTCTATCATACCCTGCGCGATAACGGCCTTTTGGGAGAGGTTGGGAGTCGCCCGATAAGCCGACAGATAGGTGCGAGAGGCAAACTCGAGCCACACGCTTTGCCAAATGCCGGTACAGTGGGGAAATCCGTTTTTACCTTGATTTCCGGACGGCGTAAAAGGGTCTTCGTCGTCATCCAAGGCATTTACGACAATCGTGTTTTCACCTTCTCTGACAAAGGGAGTAATATTGATGGTAAAAGGCGTATAGCCTCCGCGATGTCCTGCCGCGGGGGTGCCGTTAATATAGATTTCCGCGCGGAAATCGACGGCGCCGAAGTTCAATAATACCGTGCCGTCTAGCCGATACGCATCCAATAAAAAGACGCGTCTGTACCAAACGCTTTTAAAGTTTTCGTCTCGTCCGATGCCCGAAAGCGGCGATTGCGGCGAAAAGGGAACTTCGATTGTTTCTTGATAGTTTCCGTTTAGGTAAAAAGCAAGGTTGTGGGATGCGCCGTCCGCGATTTCGAATTCCCACGGGCCGTTGAGACTCTGCCAATCGGGGCGTATGAAATTGGGTCTTGGGTATTCTTCGCGATACATAACTCCTCCGATGATTTGCATTTTATCATAAAGCGCATCGTAATGCAAGAAAGCCGATGCGATTGCCGTTTGTTCAAAAACAGGGATATAATTGACTTATGATAGGCAATGATATATGATGAATGAAGGAGGCGGTAATGAGAAAAGAAAGCCACCGCGTTTGCCCTTTCGGATTGCCCTGCGGGATTGACGGATTTATCACCGAGGCGATGGCATGTTTCGACGGTCAATATCAACTGTTTTATGGAGAACGGAGCTTCCCTTACGGCTTCCGCAAATGCTCGCTTGCGAATTCAAGCGACCTTTTGGATTGGAAAAAACAAAAAACGGTTCTCCGCCCCCATTTTTTAGAGCCTGCTTTTATCAATGCGGGCGCCGCAATTCCGCGCAACGGCAAAACAGTATATCTTTATCATAAAAAAACCTTGTTTTGCGACAGTATCCGCATGGTGTCCACGGCGGATTTTATCAAATTCGAAAAACATCCGGTACCCGTGCTTACCGCAAGGCATTTGCCCAAAAAGGCGCGCGGGATAAGCGCGCCCAGATTGTTCAAGAGCGGGGATTTTTATTATATGCTTATCGCTTCCGCAATGCGCAAAGGCGGAATGATTTTGCTTTATCGATCTCCCAACCTAATTGATTGGGACTATCGCGGTATGCTCGCTTGCGAAACCGAGGCAAATACGGGTAAGAGCGCTTTGCCCGCGCTGGTTCAAGTGGACGGTAAACATATTTTGCTGGAGCAGCGCACGCAAAAAAGTAAAAAGGTATTTGGGTACAGGGTGGGATCGGCGAGACCCGAAGAATGTTGTTTTACGCCTTTTTGTTGTTTCAAAACGCTGGATTACTTGGTTTCTCCGCGCATCACGACTCTTTCGGACGGCAGAACGGTATTGCTTTCGGGTGTGGAAAATATTGAGGGCGGATGTAACAAAATGGGACTGCCCAAAGAAATTGCTTGTGAAGAAAAAAAGCTGTTTTTAAGGCCTGTTCGCGAACTGTACGCCAGACGCAACCAAGAGATTACGGCTTCGTTCACCGCAAAACAACCTGTCAACATATTAGACGGTTTAAACGGCAGAACAATAGAGCTGAATGTTTTTGCGGACTTGACAAAAGCCGCAAGTTTGCGTATCATGGCCTTTATGACGGGATGCAGGGGACTGTTTATCAATATTATAAAAGACAGAAGCGTTGCCGAGCTCGACTTCTCTACTTTAGTTAAAAAGAACAAAAATAAATGTCCCGTCGTAACGGTACCGTTGACGCAGACCGATAAGCTAGATCTGCAGCTTATTTTGCTGGGCGATCGTTTCGAGTGTTTTTTCAATCGTGGCGAAGCAACGGTATCAAGAGGACTGAACGCTGCGCTTACGGGCGGACAAATCGGTTTGGATGCCGAGGGAGAAGCTCCTTGCGAAATCGTGGCATATCAATTAAAATAGTTGGAGAATAAAATGGATACCCAAACAAAGGTAGATGTACAAGGAAATCGGGAGAAGTTCATCGAAATATTCGAGGCAAACATACAAAGAGAAGGTGCTGTGGCGCTATTAGAGTATCTCAAAAGCTCCGATTTTTTTACGGCGCCCGCAAGTACCCGATTTCATATGGCAGTAGAAGGCGGACTATGCTTTCACAGCATCAATGTGTATAACAGATTGCTTTCTCTTGTCAAACTGGAATACGGCGACAATTGGGCGGAGACGGTTTTGCCCGAAACTATCGCAATTTGCGGGTTACTGCATGATGTCTGCAAAATCGATATGTATGTGACAGAGTTGCGCAATGTCAAAGTGGACGGAGAATGGGAAAAACGGCCGTATTTTACAATAGACGAAAAACTTCCTTATGGACACGGCGAAAAATCCGTCTATATTATCAACGGCTTTTTGCGGCTGACACGGGAAGAAGCGATTGCTATCAATTGGCATATGGGTAGTTTCGACGACAGAGTCAAAGGCGGCAGTTATACAATATCTTCCGCTTACCGCAAGTTCCCTTTGGCTGTCATGTTACATATGGCCGATATGTCGGCAAGCTATCTCGATGAAGAAAGAAACTGAAAAATCCAAATATTTTAAGTATTTATTCAATTTAACAACATATTTTATTACTAAAGCATAGTTGCGCGTTTTTACGATACCTTTTCCGTTAACCGCGTCGTACAAACGCTTGACTTTTGTTTTTGCATATTGGTAGAATGGGAACGAAAGCTAACTAGCTTTACTTTTTTGCCTTAAATGTTAGATGACACTAACAAGCGGAGGGGTGTATGACGCTTGATGTTCTCAAAACGGGAAACGCCGCAAAAATTGTCAAAGTTGAGGGAGAAGGCGCCATGCGGAAACGGCTTTTAGACATGGGACTTACCCCAAAAACCGTTGTAAAGCTCTATAAAAAAGCGCCCATGGGAGACCCCATAGAGATTATCGTACGCGGTTATCATCTCACGCTGAGGTTAAAAGAAGCGCGCAACATCCACCTGACCGAACTTTCCGAGGACAACAAGCGATGAATATTGCATTGATCGGCAATCAAAATTGCGGCAAAACAACTTTGTTTAACCGCTTGACGGGAAGCAGGCAAAAGGTGGGCAACTTTCC
>JAQVTZ010000075.1 GCA_028699795.1 Clostridia bacterium
TGGTACACATACCGCCCGCCCAGCCCGCAAGCTCGAAGATTTCGGTTTGAACGCCCTTTTGTTGCAGATAGATACCTGCGCTGAGGCCCGCAAGTCCTGCACCTATTATGATTACTTTTTTATCCATAAGTTGCCTCCCTATCGTTTTTGCCTTTTTCCCTTATTATACATTATTATATATCATACCAGATTAGAATTTGGTAGCCTTTTCCATTCTTTTCTTTCTGTTGTTCTTTCTACGATGGCATAATATAGCGTGAGCTGTAACATAAACATCAGCGGCACGAATATACCGGGATTCACTAAGGACATTAAGTATAAACCAAGTGTGCAAAGATAAACGGTAAACTGAAACTCTTTATTGTTTTGTCGCAACATTTTGATACGGGAAAAAAGCATATAGCCATAAGTAGCAACTCCAATGAGCCCCATACTGCCGAGGATCTGAAAGGGAGCCGAATGGTAAAAATGCATGGTAGCAGTACGGGGTTGGTAAAATTCTTCTATCCCCGTATAGCCTATCCCCGTACCAAATATGGGGTAACGAGGAAAGTTTGTTATCGCGAGATTCGCCATTAAACCACGGCTTTCATCCGCTCGGATAAGAAGAGGCAAAATTTTATCCCAGAAGGCAAAGCCTACCGCGACAAAAATAACGACGGCGGTCAAAGTAGCAGGCACAAAAATCTTTTGTAACTTTGAGGGCATCATATATAGCCAAATAAAGTAACTTACGACAAGCGTCGACCCTATCGCTAAAGCAAGGTATATTTTCCAGTCCGCAGATAAATCAAATGCGTAATTATTATAGATAGGCATCCAAATCTTTTGATGCCCGATTGCAAAAATCCCCGCAAATACCAATGCAATCGCCGCAAGAGCAATAAAGTACTGTTTTCTTTTGGCGCGGTCTTTCCATATCGTCAGCACGATAAGTGGCAAAATCAAAGCGAAAGAAAAGAAAAAACCCGAGCGAGAAGTAGACAAAAGCATCGCAAACCCTTGCAAAACGCCCAAAACAAAATACACTATTCCATATTTTTTGCGCATAGCAAGATAAAAAGAAAAAGGCGACACCATTAAGATATAAGTAGCGACATTGTTGGACATCGAAAAAAATCTTTCGATAATGTTATACTCAAACGGAGGCCCCAAAAGCGCGGGCGCAACATTGATACTATATTGCAATGCCACCATGATTACTGCAAACGCGCCCGTCATCGCCATGATAAATGAAAGATATTCCTTGGTGTCATAATTATCAAGAGGGTTGACATAATAGCGAAACACTTCGTATGCGATAAGCATCCCTACTCCAAGTCCTAATATATAATAAAGTGTTGTCGCATTAAAGTACTCTTTTATACTGATAATCCCGATACCGCCGAGAATCAACGCAAGGCTTACGGCAAGATAAGGGTAAAATAGCTTGCCCCATCGCTCTTCTTTGGGAAGACGGCGCGGAGGATAATATAAGAAATGAAACACAAGAGAAATGAGAGCGACGACGATCACCCACACATAGTTAATAAAGATATCAAAGCTGTCGTACATTCTCAGCACGCTCATCGCGGCAAGCGCGAGAGGCGCGTAAGTTGGCATAATATCTCTTTCGACAATCAAAATGACCGAAACAAGTAAAATAAATAGGACAATCCCCGCAACTTCAATATTAAATGCAAAAACAAGAGTGGCAAATAACAAGCATGCGAGAACAAACCATTTGCTGTGCAGGGCATGACTCAGTTTTTTGAAATAAACCTTATCGCAATCCACACCCGTATTTTTTTGCACAAACGGGCACTCGGCGCGATATCTGTCCCATCTAAACATGCTCTACTCCATTTTTACTTTTTACATTCATTGTCCTTAATCACAATGGATAATACTATTTTAAATGAATACTTATTATTTAACCATACAATATTGAAAACCCCGCACGGGTTAGCGTACGGGGTTATTATTATGGTAAATTTTTTAATAATCTAGCAACATACCGTGATACCTTCCCATCCAGAAGGGCAGCGTATAGGTAGTCGCGCCTTCCATGAAGTTGGGATTGTAATCGCCGTGTAAACGGTAAGTAGAACCGTTGTACTTGTGCAAGGACCTTTCGTCGGGAGCAGCCACGCCCCAATTGAGTTGGGGACCGATAGCCAATGCATTCAAAACGCCTAAACCGCCCGAAAAGTCATATACGCGCTCCGAACAATCGTAAGACAAGGAAGAACCGCCTTCGATACCCAAGCTGAATTCCGCATAATCGTCACGGGCTTCGTTAGAGGCCGAAAGTCTTCTTGTGTCGATGGGATGGCGCGATAACGACCACGCGGCTGTTTCGACAATATTGTTGCCGTATGCGTCCGTTACTACTTGGTCGGGATAAGCAAGCTGATAGATATAATACCAAAGCGGGTTTTCGCTGTACTTAATAGAAATCCACCATTGGTCTATTGCAGAACGGTAATAGGTAAGCAATTCTTCGTCGTCTTCCATTTGGAATAAGAGATAGAACGCCAGCATCGCCATTTCTTCATCGGAGTAGTTTAAAAACAGCCTTGTCAGCATTTCGGAGGTAGACGAACCGTAAGCGATAGTTTCTGGATCCATTAAATCTTTGAAACCGTATTCGTCCAACATGATAAGCATTAGCATATGACATTGTTTGGAGTATTGCGCCATCAGTTCGGCATACTCGTAAGATGGATGCAATGCCGCCATACGGTACTCGTTATCCCATTTTTGGTATCCCGTAACATAATGGGCAAGTTTGAATAGCGAAAGAATGACGGACGCCGTAAGGGGTGCGCCTCCCAACTGAGAGCTGTTATAGAAAAACTCTCGGTTAAACTTGCTCCAGGTGCCGGGTTGACCTGTGCCATCCACCATCATATAGCCGTTGTCGACGATATGCTGGGCAAGTCTGTCCATGGTATTCGCGATAATTTGCTTTAGCTCCGCGTCTTCGGCGCCCAAAATATCGAAAGCAAGTTTGTATAAGAACAAGTGGCCGATGATCTCGTCGGAACTGGTATCGCCTTTGTAGATAATATCCTCTACGCTATACCCTTCGCCTATTAAATCGTTCCATAACCTTTGCGGGATTTCGCCGGACGCGTCTACCTTGGTCCCCCGCATGTTTTCGCCGTTAAGATAATACCCCAAAGAGGTTTCGGATTTGGTGGATACCCCTGTCGCGGTGCCGTCATCGTTAAACGACCAATACATATAGCCGTCCAGCGACTTGCTTTCATCTTTAAAAGAATAGGTTCTGGAAACATATCCTTCTAAGTTGCGGGTGCGTTTGGCGTATTCGCCTTCTCCCGCTCTGGGGTCAGACCAATCTTCGGGTACAATAGGAAAGAGGTAATCTTCGTCCAGAAAATATGTACGGGTGCCGTCTTTGGCAAACTGTTCGTAGGCGTAAGTAAACGCGTCAGCAGGACTGCATGCGGGTATATTTAACGAGTAATCTCCGCCTTCTTCCAATGCGACTTCGGAATAATATCTGCCGTTTGCGGGGTCAAAAAATTTATTGGGTTGATAACGGATATAGGCTTCAACCGTACCCGTCCGCATACAGATATTGGACAAAAGCAAAACCGCTTCGGTAGAAATCATTGCGCTTTGCCTTGCGGCGGCGATTTGTTCGGCGGTAGCGTCGGGTGAGTTCTTTAATACACTGTAACGCATCAGTTCACCCGCGGCGTACATAGAGGTCCATAGACCGTCGTTGTCTGTTTCGTCCGGGATCCATTCGCCGTCTATGTATCTCGCTTGAGCAACCATACCGCGACGCTTAACATAAGCATCGGTGTTGCCGCTCATAAGTGCCGCTTTTTCTTCGCCGCTGAGCTGTACCATTTGGATGTGGGTTACCCCCTCTTCCATAATGGTCCAAATGCCGTTCGCTTCGTCTGCAACAATCGCAAGCACATCCCCGTCTTTGCTGTAAAGATAGCGATCGCCCATGAATCTTTGTTCTCTGTCGCGGGAATTGACGGCGTTATCGTCTACTCTTAACACGCCATATTCTTGGATCGTCCATACCGCGCCGTCTTCGGTTACCGCGGATTGATACGCCGAATAGTCTTGTATTCCGCTTACATAGCCGGGAATATTCTCGCTGTCTGCGGGATGATACGACACCAGCTTTTGGAAAGTGCTGTTGAGTGTTATGGCAGTACCGCCATAATCTACAACGCGCTCTTCGGGTCCTTTTGTTTTGGATTCTTTTACGATACGAAGCAAAACAGATTGTTTTTGGCCTAAAGCGTTTTCTGCTTTTACCCAAGCAAGTCCTGTTTTCTGGGCGGTTACCCTGCCCCAAACATCTACAGAAGCCTTCTTTTTGGGAAACACGCTCCATGTCAGCATTCTGTCTGTCACCGCTTCTTGGAAAGCGTAATCGACCGAGCGCGAATCGCCCACTTCCATCTCCCATTGATCGGGTACAATCAGTTGAAAGTTGGCCGAGTTGGCATTGCATCCCAACAATGCCGATGCCGAAAGAAAGAGAACTACTATTACTAAAATTGATAGAATGGTTTTCTTTTTCATTGACTCCCCTGCAATTTAATTTTAGTTTGCGCCGCATATCCTCGCAAGAAATACATCGCAACGCAGTTATTTTATCATGGTTTACAAAAGAATTCAAGACCGAATTTTGACAAATGGAAAAAATAGGGGTTGACATAACGGTTGCCAAAGATTAAGATAGAAGAAACACTTATTATGGAGGATCGAGAATGAGAAGAAAGCTATTGGTACTTATTCTAGTGCCGGTGTTTTTGCTGTCGTTTTTACTTGTGGGCTGCAACGAAAAAGAAAAAGTCCATGTCATATTCTTAGGCGACAGTATAGGTGAAGGTATTGCGGGTATGAGACCCGTATCAGAACGCGAAAGAGACGCTTATTATGGTGTTCTAGGCATCCGCAACGGGTATGACTTCAAGAATCGCGCGATAAGCGGCTCGAAGTCGGGAGATTTGCTCGCCTATATCCAAAGGGAAGACGAAGGTATCCGCATGACACAATCGCTCATAAGAACAGCGGATATTATCCATGTGTCTATTCTCGGCAACGACCTTTTACTTTCGGATATTGGTAGATTGATTACCTCGGTAGCAAACAACGATTATAAGCATATTAACTCGATTGTTTCCAATGCCGAAAGCAATATCGCCCAAATTGTCGAAATTCTAAAAGGTTACAATAGTGACGCGTTGCTTATCATCCAAACCGTTTACAATCCTATTTATGAAGGAAATACCTTAATTTCCGAGCAGTCACGCGCCGCGTTGGCGGAACTCGGAATTTACGAAGACCAATACAGAGAGCTTGCAGGCAATATCGTCGAAATGGTAAACGCTGTTGTGCATGACTATCTCGAAGCTCACCCCGGCGCATTCTATATTGCAGACGGATATAAGGCATTCGACGATATTTATAATGAGGACCCCGTTCGCGGCAAAAAGCTCATTTTCGTAGACGATGCGCATCCCTCTGCCGAGGGTCACGGTATCATGGCGGATATCAACCAAACCATATTAGAAGAAACCGGTTATGCCAATGCAAGAACCGCTCTCAAGAACTATAAAGAAATGCGTATCGCCCAATTAGAAAGGCTATACAGCGACACCGTAGATGTCAAAGCCGTCTCCAAAACAATCAAGAAAGCGAAGTCTTGTGCCGAAATAACCGAAATTTATTTCAGCGCTATCTATGAAAAGCTTCCAGATTACTATTGATTGGACGGTAAGGAGATATGATTATGAAAATAAAAAAATTGATAGCATTTATTACGGTCGCGGCGCTTGTGCTCTCTTGCTTGTTCGTTTTTACCGCTTGCGATAAAACACCCGAAGATGACGGCCGCACTTTGGTAGAAAACGATATATTTTACAGTATAGACAATATCAATAGCACTGTAAAAGGCTTCTCTTTGTTCTTTATAGATCCGGAGACAAGCGGCGTGATACTTCGAAAAGACGGCACCGCGACATTCCGTTTGCAAATCTTTGAAGGTTTGTCGGTTCTAAGTCAGTATTTGGATGGCATGGGCGGTACCGATATGGGTATTGTGCTCAACATGATATATGAATACCTTCCCGGTCTCGATCTTACGGATTTAGACAAAACTTTAGAGGTCTTCGAAGGAGGTCTCAGTCTTAAGCTTCTCAATGTCGACCCCGAAGACGCCGAACTTCAAGCAATGTTCACCCATATGGGAGAAACGGGCTGCTTGCCCGACAATATTGTAATACCCGACGGTTTCGGTCTCGAAATCAATACGACTTATTATATTAAAGATATTGTATCGCCGTATGACGGCACAACCTATACGGGCATCTTCATGGGCAACCACCACGAAGACGGCGAAGCCTTTTTAATGATGGACTTGACCACAGAGGAAGAAACCAACGAGCCCAAAATAATTATGGATTACGAGCTAATGGATATTAAAATTGTAGCTTATCCCGCTTAACCCTCACAAAATAATTGATAAATGATAAGGAGCTGCCTCCAATAGAGGTAGCCCCTTTTTTATATAAGTTATTGAAGTAGTGGAGTGTGGAGTGTGGAGTTATGGATGAATCCAAATTACAAATTACAATGTACAAATTACAAATGAGGATGAATTTTATAATCTTCAAGCGAAGCGAACACCGCTTAACATATAATTCTAGAGCGATAGCGAACCCTTATGAGTCCGACAGTCCGAGCCGTAAGATTTGTCCCTAAATAATATAAACAAATCTGTACGCTTTAGCGTTAAAGAATAGGCGAAAGCGTCATAAGGCGAGGAACGGCGCCCCAAATTTTCAAGCCGCCGTTTAACGACTGGTCGGAAATAGATAATTACAAATTACAATGTACAAATTACAAATAAGGATGCCATATTCAAATATATCTTTAGAGCGTTAGCGATACCGCTTGAGTCCGATAAAACAAACGCACTAGGCACAAAAAATGCCAATCGCTTTCAGTTGGCATAAAAAACGCGGAGCAAGTTGTTTGCCTGCTCCGCGTTAGTTTAGTTAAGGTATTTTACTTTGCGGTCACGGTAATTTTGGATACCTCGATGGCGGTTTCTATCCATGTAGAGCCGTCTGCTTCGGTATGCATAGTAGCGTAAAGGAAGGGGTAGCCGTCTTGGGAGACATTGCCCACACACATATGGATATTGGTAAACTCACCCTCTTGCTCTACAAAATAATTGCCTTTTATTTCGATGGATAAATTGTCAGGCAAGACAAAACCTTGTGGAATTGTCATGCTTTCTTCCATTGAGTCTTGAAGCATGATTATATTTTCGTCTTCAAAGTCAATTCCGTTCAGATACACGCCCACACTGCTTAAAAGTTCGAGGATTTGGTCGAAATAATGAAAATCAAGGCCCGGGAAAACACTGCTTAGATAGACTTCTATCCCCGTATCAAAATTGCCCTTGCCCAAACTTTCGCTGAGGTCGAGGCCGCCGTGTAATGTTGCCTGATAGAGTGCAATGTTTGCGAGTCCCAACATCATTTCATCGGGAACCAACTTCATAGAAAAGGTACCATCTGTTCTGTAAGTAAAAACGGATTGTTCTTTATCGAGAAAAGCAGCAAAATCATCGGCTCCCATAGTTAAAGAGTCAAGATGATATTCTTTGGTTTCAGAAAAAATTTCGCCCTTTCTGAGTGTAATGGGCTTCCCTGTGTAGAGCGGAGTCACACCCCGTATAGATGGGAAATATGCCCGCGTAACTTCTTCAAAACTATCAGCCTCGGCAATGGCCGTCGTTACGGAGTCAATATTAACGGTAGTATTCGTAAACAGTCTTTCTAACTGTTCGATACGAAGAACTTTATAGCGTGACAATGCGTAATCATAATCCGCAAGTCCCAGCTCTACCAATTTGTCTTGAAGCAAGTGTGTTATAAGCGCATGCCCCTCATTGGAAGGGTGCAACCAGTCCCCGTAAAAAAGCGCGATGCCTTCGTCATAATCTTCGTTGTACCTTTGGTTGAAAGCCGTATATACATCCACAATTTCGTAAGCATCGGGGTGCTCTTCCAGATAGTCGTAAACAATAGCGTTTAGTCTGGTTAAAAGGTCTACCCCTGCTATACGGATAATGGAGGAATCTCCGTCGGCAAGCTCTATTAAATCGTCTTTTTGCGCTTGAGACAGCAATGTGCTTGCCGCATCGAGCGGATTGTACAGAGTGTTTACCAAAATAACGGCATCGGGATTCAGTTCTTTTATTCTCTCTATAGACAAGCCAAAGTATTCGCTTGCTCTGTCGAGCATTGTATTGATTCTGGCATAATTGCCTTGCACGGCTTCGATGGCGGTCTGACCGATATTGCCGCCTAACAGGTCGTTTCCGAGAATGGAGACATGGATGATATCCGCCTGCGTAACATGGTATTGACGCACCAAAGACGGGGTATCCGTTGCTGTTAAGCGTCTATGAAGTAACAAGGTGGTATCGCCCGAAACCGAGCTTTCTATGTAGCGGTAATTGTTGCTGCGTCCAATAATCGAATAATAACAATAGCTGTCTCTTTCGCTAAACGGCGAGGAGCCCAAAATACCTTCGGAGAGAGAGTCTCCCAAGTAAACGATTGTTTTGGTATAGCCGTCGTCCTTATTGTTCCTGACATAGACAACCATTGCCATCACAAGCGAAACTGCAATCACAAAACATAAGAGTCCGCAAATAATCTTTTTAACCGTCTTCATACCGACCTCCAATATTTTTATATAGTAACATAGAAAAAAATAGAAATCAATACCGAATTCGCCAAAAAATGGAAGAAGCGGAAGTAATTATTTGGATGTCTAATAAGGATTATAATCTGCGCTTAAAGTCTTCGTAACCGAACTCTTTCAGCTTTTTCACCTCGCCTTCTTCCGTAACAAGCGTGATCGTGGGCAAATTGATACCGTTAAATGTATTATTTTTTACCATAGAGTAGATAGCCATGTCCTCAAAAACAAGGCGGTCGCCGATTTTAAGAGGTGTGGGAAACGAATAATCCCCGATAATATCTCCCGCAAGGCAAGTGGGGCCACCCAAACGGTAGTTATGCGGATAAACTCCGGGGAATGCGGCACCCGTAATATTGGGACGGTATGGCATCTCTATCACATCGGGCATGTGACAGGCGGCGGAAGCATCTAGAATACAGGTTTTGCCGCTGTTTTCCACAATGTCGACAACCTCTGCGACCAAAAACCCTGCATTGAGCGCAATTGCCTCTCCCGGCTCTAAATAGACCTCCACCTCATA